>CAZMYK010000245.1:0-6247 GCA_964570435.1 uncultured Saprospiraceae bacterium
CGAAACGACCTTCACTGGAACAGCAGGAAACATCGTGATAGATGTTAGCCATGAGAACAACTCTCCTAATCTAAGCTATTGGTACATCATTACGGATGACATGGATAACATCCTTGCGTTCCATAATTCTGCTGAAGGACCGACTTTGGATCTAAGTGGTGCACCTGCTGGAGAATGCCACATCTGGGGATGGAGCTATAAGGGTTTAGATGATCCGATCATGGGAGAAAATATCTCCACCCTAACTGACGATACTTGTGAAGCCATTTCAAGCAACTTTATCACTGTCATTAGGCAAGAGTGCGAAGCAAATGGCGGTGAAATAACATTGGATAATGGTGAGACTTCAGCTGTGATTTGTGTAGATGGAATAGGTGATCCACTAAATGTTAATGTGACAGGAGCTGAAGGTCCAAACAGCGGTTGGATTATTACTGATACAGACAATAACATCCTTGGGTTACCAGCTGAAGGACCCTTCGACCTCGACGGTGCAGGAGTCGGTACTTGTCTAATATGGTACATCCGCTATGAAGATGGTCTAATGGGGAAGGCAATGGGTAACAACGTTTCTGACCTCGACGGTTGCTACGATCTTTCTAATGCAGTAACTGTCTATCGAGAAGAAGCTGACGGTGGCAGTGTTAGTCTGGCAGATGGAAGCACAGCCTATAGTGGTACAGCTGGGGACATAGTATTCGATGTCACACACGTAACTAGCTCACCAAATCTGAGTTACTGGTACATCATTACAGATGACAATGATAATATTCTTGGTTTTCACAATTCTGCTGATGGGCCGACCTTGGACCTAAGTGCAGCTCCTCCAGGAGAATGCAGAATATGGGGATGGTCTTATAAGGGCTTAGATGATCCGATCATGGGAGAAAACATTTCAACACTGACAGATGACTCTTGCGAGGCAATTTCTGGGAACTTTATTCCCGTCTTAAGACAAGAAACTACATGTAATGTAGAGGGTGGAATGATAACTCTTGATGGCGGTGAAACAACAACATCTATTTGTGTAGACGGAGTAGGAGATCCTCTAAATGTTACTGTTTCCGGCTCAGAAGGCCCTAATGGCGGTTGGATAATCACTGACCTGGACAATAATATTCTTGGAACACCAGCAGAGGGGCCTTTTGACCTAGATGGTGCAGGTCCTGGAACATGCCTTATCTGGTATATTCGATACGAAGATGGTCTTACTGGCCTGGCTATGGGCAACACACTTTCAGATCTTGACGGCTGCCTAGATATTTCCAATGCAATTACTGTTATTAGAGAGGAACCTGATGGCGGTGAGGTAAGTTTGATAGATGGATCAACAGAGTATGCGAATTGTGCAGGAGACATCGTTTTCGAAATGTCTCACAGTACAACAGCCTCAAATCTTAGCTACTGGTATGTCATCACAGATGGCAATGATAATATCCTGGGATGGCATGATACAAAAGATGGCAGCGTCCTCGATCTAAGCGAAGCACCTGCAGGAGAGTGCAGAATCTGGGGATGGTCATATAGGGGACTAGGTGACCCTGTCATGGGTGAAAACATTTCAACTCTCACAGACGATTCCTGCGAAGCAATTTCCAACAATTGGGTCACGATCTACCGTGAAACACCTGATGGAGGGACAGTTTCAACTGTCTCAGGTGAAACGAACATTGAGCTTTGTGTAGGTGAGGTAGTGTTTCAAGTTCAACATGAAACTACAGCTCCGAATCTATCCTACTGGTATATAGTTACCGATGCTGATGACAATATCCTAGAATATCACAATTCGAAAGATGGTGACACACTCGACTTTAGCGCAGCTCCGGCCGGAGAATGTCATGTTTGGGGATGGAACTACAAGGGTCTTGACAATCCTATTATGGGTGAATCTATTACTAGCTTACAAGATGACTTCTGTGAAGACATCTCAGATAATTGGATCGTCGTGAACAGAGTAGAGTCTGGAGAAGCCTGCGGAACTTCATCTACGAATAATATTGAAAGTGTTTCAGATATTCAAGTCTACCCTAACCCAGCTTCAGACATCACTTACGTGGAATATGCTGGACTTGTAGGAGGCAAAGGTTCTTTGCAGGTCTTGGATTCGCATGGAAGACTTGTTCATGGTCAAGCGATTAGTAGTAGCGCAGATAAGATCAGCATAGATGTTTCTGCTATCGCAAGTGGCTTCTACTTTGTAAGAATAACAAATGGAGAAGGTGTAAGCACTAAGAGAATAGGCATAGTTAGATAGTTATAGTTGTTTTTTGTTGTATTCATAAGACGAGGTTGTCATTCTGAAGAGTGACCACCTTTTTACTTTGTCATTGGATGACACCTATTTGGCATACTTAATAAATAAAGATCTTGTGGTGGACATTTACACTTTAATAATGCATCTTAAAGATCTATTTATTAAAAACTTAAAGAATAAATCGATGCTAAAACGCAATGTACTAACTGGACTTATCTTAACTCTGGCGATGAGCTTTATCACTGCCCAGAAATTTATTGAACCAGCAAAAGGACTTTCAGTCAAGAAGACAGCCTACCTGACCCTCGCCGATGGAAGTAAATTAGAAGGGAAGTTTAGATCTGGAAAGGCCTCAATTAATGGCGGCTACAAAACCATTGTCTTCAAAACGATGGATGGCGAAAAACTCAAGCTAGACGCCATCGATGTAAAATCTATCCTAATCCCGCAATCAAGTCTGGGAGCGCTTGCTGAATCGATGGATCAGATTACCGACGCTTCTCAATGGGGAGATGATGCCAAGATTAATGAAGATGCTGTAAAGGAAGGGTATTACTACTATGAAACGGTAGTTATCGCTAAGAAGAAAAAGGATGTCCCAGCTGTCAGACAGATTCTTAACCCGGGCTATGCCGACCAGATTAAAGTTATGACCAATGAAATGGCAATGAAGGGGCCGTCAGCAAGTCTTGGTGGGATAAAAGTGGCTGAGGCTAATGCAAGTTCTTACTTTATCAAGGTAGGAGACGATAAGGCAATGAAGGTGAAGGCCGGAAAGTATCAGGAGCTTTTCTCGCAGATCTACGCAGCTTGTCCCGAATTCATTGAGAAGTATAAGGACGATATTAAATGGAAGGATCTAGAAAAACACGTTTTCGAATTTTCTCAAATGTGTCAAGAATAGGATGATCTAAAAAATAAAAAGGGAGGCCAATTGCGATTGGCCTCCCTTTTTCTTGTAAAATCAATACAGCCGCCAAGTTCTAATCATCGGCAAAAATCCTCAAAATCACGGACATTTAATCACTCGAACACCGTCTCGCAAAGAGTAGGCTTCTTTCTTGGCATGAATTTTATACTTATATTTGTATCATGGTGAAAAACCATTTTCATAAAGTTTTAGCTTTCACGCTAGCCCTTTTGATGTTTAGCACATCGACAGGATTCAGTATGGACTTCCACTATTGTCAAGGTAAACTTAAATCTATCGCCCTCTTTGGCGAGGCAAAGTCGTGCCATCAGAAGATGGTGGTATGCCCTATGCATGGGACTATGAAGGTAGCAGACTCGCAAGAACGTGGCGATTGCTGTTCGAATGAAAGTCTACAAGTCGAAAACCTCGATGTAGATTACAACCTGGCTTCGATCGTTGATCTCCCTAAGATTCAATGGGAGCAAGTAAGTTTTCAATGTTACGATATTCCAGGCTTCGACTTACTAGAATTTAAGGAATTAGAAGCTCCTTCTGTCAAAGCACCTCCACTTCTCTCCAGGGATATCTATGTCCTTAACGAAGCCTTCCTTCTATAAAATTATCAATCTATGGACCATAACACTTGGTCTTAGCTCATCCACAGAGCCCATGTAATTCATTGTCAGCAATGACTATTACGCTTGTCTGATTGATAAAAAATTTATATTGAAGTACTTTGTTAATTTTTTCTTGGCCAACAAATTAGTCGCCGGTCTCAGCCTGATTCTCATCATTTTTTGGGGACTTGCTAGCGCTCCTTTTGACTTCGGTGTAGAGCTTCTCCCTAGAAACCCCGTAGCAGTGGATGCAATTCCTGACATCGGTGAAAACCAACAAATCATATACACTGAATGGAAGGGTAGGTCTCCTCAAGATATCGAGGACCAAGTTACCTATCCTTTGACTTCCGCCTTGCTGGGAATACCTGGTGTGAAGAGTGTAAGAAGTAGCAGCATGTTCGGTTTTTCGAGCATCTACCTCATTTTTGACGATGATGTTGAATACTATTGGAGCCGGAGCCGCATATTGGAAAAGCTTAACGCCCTCCCACCTAATCATTTACCGCAAGGATTGGCCCCTGCTTTGGGTCCGGACGCCACAGCCCTGGGTCAAATTTTTTGGTACACAATAGAAGGTAGAGATAAGGATGGTCAACCCACAGGGGGGTGGAACCTACAAGACCTACGTTCTGTGCAAGACTTTTACGTGAAACACAGCCTTTCGGCAGCAAATGGTGTGGCAGAAGTAGCCTCGATAGGTGGATTTGTAAAGGAATATAGGATAGATGTAGATCCCATTGCCATGAAGGCCAAGAACATCTCTCTTGATGAAGTGATGAAGTCCGTGCGAGAAAGTAATCGTGATATAGGAGCTCAGACCATAGAAATGAACATGGCCGAATACTTTGTAAGGGGCCTAGGCTACATTAAATCTCTGGATGACATTCGGAATAGTGTTATCAAAAGCCTTGGTCAAACATCCATAACAATTGGAGATGTAGCCCAGGTCTATCTTGGACCAGCCAGCCGAAGAGGGATACTAGATAAGTCTGGAGCGGAGGCCGTAGGCGGTGTCGTCGTTGCTCGATATGGTGCTAATCCCATGGAAGTAATCCAAAATGTCAAAACCAAGATCGCCGAAATGGCTGAAGGCTTGCCATCAAAAACACTTTCAGATGGGACTTTCTCCCAACTTACTATTGTTCCATTTTACGATAGATCAAAACTCATCAATGAAACGATCGGAACGCTTAAGGAGGCACTTATCCTAGAGATATTGATTACCATCATCGTGGTTGTTTTGCTCCTGCTCAATCTAAACTCCTCACTAATAGTAGCGGCTTCCTTGCCCCTCTCAGTCCTAATCTGCTTCATAGGAATGAAGTATTTCGGAGTAGATGCGAACATCGTTGCCCTGTCTGGAATTGCCATTGCAATAGGCACGATGGTCGATGTTGGTATTGTCATTACGGAGTCAATTGCAGAAAGGGTCAAACGTCTTTCAGGTGAAGAGGCAGTAATGTCTTCTGTCTACCAGGCCACCCTTGAAGTGGGCCCTGCGATCTTAACGGCAGCTGCTACGACAATTATAAGCTTTCTTCCTGTTTTTACCTTAGAAGCGGCTGAAGGAAAACTCTTTCACCCGCTAGCCTACACAAAAACTTTTTCCCTAGTTGCGGCTGTTTTCGTAGCTCTGGCCTTTATTCCTATGCTTTCTGAAATGACACTCAATTGGGGAAGGAAACTTAAGAAAAAAGCCCTACTAGTCAATTTGCTTATATTCTTAGCTTCGATCGCATGCGCTATGGTTTTCAAGCTTCCGGTCATCTTTGCGATTTCATTATTAAGCGCATTAGGAGCGACAAAGTTCTTAGTAGTAAGATACTTTCCAAAAGGAGAAAGAAACCTTGATATCCTGACCAATGTCCTGTACGCCTTACTTGTTGCCTACTTACTAAGTCATATTTGGATGCCACTAGGTGCCTCCATTTCAGTGTGGAAGAACACCTTCTTTGTGGTCCTGATCGTTGGTCTGCTAATTTCTTTCTTCTATGCCGTCATCTACTTTTATGAAGATCTATTGCACTTTCTGCTTAAGGTGAAGGTCCTATTTCTCTTACTGATCTGCTTCATGATCTACTTGGGCTTCCAGGCATTTCAGAACACAGGGAGGGAGTTCATGCCTCCTCTAAGCGAAGGTTCCTTCCTACTTATGCCTTCCTCGATGCCACATGCTGGTGTTTCTGAAAATGAAAAAAACTTAAGGCTCCTTGATATGGCAGTAACAGCCATTCCTGAGGTTTCCATGGCAGTAGGAAAAGCAGGCCGTGTAGAAAGCGCCCTGGATCCAGCGCCATTAAGCATGTATGAGAACATGATCCAATATAAGTCAGAATATAAGACAGATAGCAAAGGCAATAGGATCAGATATGCCTATGAGGATCAGGCCTTTTTATTGGACCAGGAAGGAAGTCTCATCCCAGATCGGAAGGGGAGGTACTTTCGATCTGGGATGAGACT
>CAZMYK010000246.1:0-6240 GCA_964570435.1 uncultured Saprospiraceae bacterium
TGACATGATGAAGGCCCCGACGAGATCTACATCAACCACCCTACGAAATTCTTCGACTGACATCGACAAAGCACTTTCCCTCTTTATGATTCCAGCGTTATTCACCAATATTTGGATCGGTCCATCCTTTTCCATCTCTTCCACCTTTTGCCTAGATAGGTCTTGGTCCGTGATATCAAAAATATATCCGCTAGCTGAGAAGCCCAAATTTCTATAGTGAATCAGTGCCTTCTCCATTTTTGCTGGAGTGGTCCCTGATATTACGAGGTCCGCCCCTGCTTCTGCTAGACCTTCGGCAATAGCCATACCTAAGCCATGTGTTCCTCCGGTTACTAGGGCTCTTTGTCCTTCTAGATTAAATAAACTCATTGTCTTCTTATTTTAGTTGATCTGGTGGACAGACATCCATATCACCGTAGTCCAAATTCTCACCGGCCATTCCCCAAATAAATGAATAGTTAGATGTTCCTGCTCCTGAATGGATCGACCATTCGGGAGATAAAACAGCCTGATTACTTTGTAAAAATATATGCCTCGTATGCTGTGGCTGGCCTATGAAATGACATATGGTCTGTCCTTCTTCTAGGTCAAAATAAAAGTAAGCCTCCATACGCCGTTCATGCGTATGAGCAGGCATGGTGTTCCAAACATTTCCTTCTACTAGTTCAGTGATTCCCATCTGTAACTGGCATGTTTCAACAATGCTGTTGACTATCAATTTATAGAGCACCCTCCTATTTGCATATTTTTCATCTCCCAATTGCACGACTTCTGCATTCTCCTTCCCTACCTTCTTAGTTGGGAAACTCTTATGTGCAGGTGCAGAATTTATATAAAAAAGTGAAGGGCTCGCACCTACGCTTGCAAAAATCACTTCCTTGGCTCCTTGCCCAACATACAATGCTTCCTTCTTCTCAAGGTTATATACCGTACCATCAACGGTCACAGATCCTGGACCACCAACATTTACTACTCCTAGTTCTCTCCTATCTAGGAAGTTTTCAGATTTCAAATAGGGCAGTGTTTCCAATGTCAAGGTTTCAGAACTCGGCATTGCACCACCTACAATGTATCTATCATACATGGAATAGGTAAGGTTAATTTCATTGTCAACAAATATCTTTTCCATCAAGAATTGATCTCGTAATTGATCCGTCCCATAAGACTGAAAATCAAGCGGGTTTGTGGCATATCTAAAGTCGCAATTTGTCATTTGAATCTATTTTGTGTAATCGATTACACAAATGTAATCTTTTGGAGAAAAAATCAAAAGATAAGTTAAAAATAAGATTCCAAGTTGGGTCACGATGGAATTGCGACCTACTTACAATTGCTTTCTTGGAGTATTCTTAAAAGGGCAATTTTGGAGCTGAATTGAATCTTGCTCAAGCCAGCAAGGTTATCGTTTTCTTGTTAACTTTAAGGTAAACAAAGATTACCCTATGACACATAGAATTAGTTTATTAGTTGCAATGATGACCTTCTGTTTCGCAATTTCTTCTTGTCATGTGGGAAGATTTATAACTAAGAATTACGCCAACATTACTGATCATAAAATATTTCCCTACACAGAAATAAATTCCTCAGCCACGTCTACTGAATATAAGATTGCAAAAAGCGAAGACCTAGCCAATCTGACATTCACAACCAAGAAGGGCGAACTAAAGCTTGATGACTTTTTGCGAAAAAAGACTTCGACTACTGGCTTCCTAGTTGTGAAAAATGACACGATCATTTTCGAAAACTACTATCGAGGTTACACAAAGTCTGACATTTCGAACATCTTCTCAGTATCAAAATCGATCACTGGCCTCCTGATTGGCATTGCACTTGACGATGGACTCATCAAAAGCACTAATGACCCTGTAACAGATTACATTTTGGAGCTCAGAGACGCTGATCCAGGTTTTCAGAAACTGAAGATCAAGCACTTATTGGAAATGAGGTCAGGTCTTGACTATACGGAATCCTATGGTTCCCCTTTTTCGCATATGGCCAAACTTTACTATGGGCTCGATCAAGTTGGCCAAATCAAGAAATTGAAATTTGAAAGTGAGCCTGGGAGTCACTATCGATACCAAAGTGTCTCCACAGCTATACTAGGTATGGTTATAGAGAGTGCTAGCGGAAAAGAACTTGGTGCTTATCTAGAAGAAAAGATCTGGCAACCTATGAAAATGGAACATGATGCATCATGGTCACTTGATGATAAGAAAAATAGGTCTACCAAGGCTTATTGCTGCCTAAATTTGACCGCTAGGGATCTTGCCAAGATCGGACTGCTGATGCAAAATAAGGGTCGCTGGAATGGTGCACAAATTGTGTCGGAAGAATGGATAGAGAAGACTATTGATCCTGATTGGGACAATGGATGTTATCAAAATCAGTGGTACAATGTTAAGACTGCGGCCCAGGTGAATAACTTGACCTTACTCTATGATTCAAGGCAGGAGGCAGAAAAAGCTGCCAATCAATTAGAACTCCCAGCCTATGACATCAGACGAAGTGCAGAGCTGAACAAGTATTACATCTTCCTATGTACAAATGAATACTACGGTCACGGCATCCTTAATCAGTACTTGTATATTAATCCAGAAAAAGGGGTGACCATTGTTCGTCTAGGTGAAAAATGGGATCGGAATTACATACCCATTTTACGAAAAATCGCAATGTCTTTATAGCTTTTTATCAGACCTAGATTACGCCTAGGGTTTCTTTTTTTTGAATTTTGAACTTATGTGATTCATATTAATCCATATGCTGTGCTCAAAAATTATTCAGGTTCTAATTTTGGAATAAGAAAAATATTATAATTATGAAATTCCAGGGAGCTCTAATCTTACTATACGTATGCTCATTTATTGCTTGCACAGATAATATGAACTCTGATATGGAGGAAGAAGAAATGCCTGCGATTTCACAACCGGACTCTGAAGCTATTAATGGTGGCTGCATACAGTTAGAAGCACCTATCTATCAAGAAAATGGAGGCCTAGTAAATATAGAAATGGAAAGCTCCAACTACATTGCAACTTTCTGGCGTTTAAACACAGATCTGGACGGATTCACTGGTAAAGGCTTCTTGGTATGGAAGGGAAGCGACAGCTTTAATGAGCCCGGAAAAGGGCTACTTTCCTACAAGGTGAATGTACAGAAAACAGGAACTTATCGATTTGTTTGGAAGTCCTACATTACAGATGGACACGATCCTACAGAATTCAATGATTCTTGGCTTAGAATTGCTGATGCTACCCACTTCTATGGAAAGAAAGGAAATGGACACATTGTGTATCCTAGAGGAAGCAGCCAAGACCCACTTCCAGGACCCGACGGACAAGAAAATAATCATCCAGCTGGGTCCAGTACTGACGGATGGTTTAAGATCTATATGAATACCGCAGATGAGTGGGCCTGGCTTTCATCCACTAGCGACCATGACGCTCATGCGATCTATGCTGTATTCGAGGAGCCAGGTGAGTACACGATCGAAATATCAGGGAGGTCCAAGGGGCATGGGATCGACAAGTTCGTCATGTTTCATTCCGATGTCGATGCAGGTCTAGCATTTACTAGCACTGCCCTGAGCGAGGTTCAATGTGACTAAGATGACAGCCTGTTGACTATTCGATACAATTCTAGCTGAGAAACTCATTGAGCTTCATTTGTATCCTGGCAATTCGCTTCGACCATATCCTATTTAAGAAAAATGCTTGGATAAAGACTATAAGCAAAACTATCAGAAGACTCCAATAATGCCGATTTTCTAATTCACCAAGGCCGGACAAGAAATATCCAAACAAGATGATTAAGGCTGATACCCTGCAGAGAATAGAAATCCAAGCGTAGCGCTTTAACTTCAAAAGGTATTCTCGCAGTCCCATGACTAAGTTGATCTTAATCCTAAGGTTGGCCAGGGCATCATAGCCCAATAAATTATGCGCTAGCAATAGAACGATGCTTAAAATCAGTAAAATATTCCAGTAGAAAGGCCTGCTTGCTCCGTCGAAGAAGTTGTAATAACTAGCAAGAAATAAAATCCAAGCAACACTTTCAATGGCTAATTGCCTTTTTATACCTACGACCACAGGATTCTTATTTATGCCCATCATCTTCAGCAGTGATTCTTTGCTTACCTCATTGGTACTCACATCATTCTTATCCCACTTAAAGTCTTCTAAGTTCATTTTTCTGATTTTAGTATTTTTCTTAATTTTTCCTTAATCCTATTTATGCGGACACCTACATTACTTACAGTTAACCCAAGTATTTCACCTATTTCTAGGTATGATAAATCATCTAGATAGAGCGCGATCAAAGCCCGATCGGCATCGTTCATCTGCTTAATGGCCCATACTAGCTTATCCCTGCGAATATCGGCCGAACTTGCTTGTCCTTCATAGGTTAGCATGTCCTCCTTGATATTAATTGTTTCAAGCTTCCTTTTACGAAAAGTAGCAATGGCAGTATTTAGGGCAATCTTATACATCCAGGTGGTGATCTTTGATTTCCTTTCGAAACTTGGATAGGATTTCCACAGCTGGAATACAATATCTTGAAAGAGATCTTCCCTTTCCTCTTGGGTATTTCGATACATCACGCAGATCTTATGAATCAGTGACTGATGGACAAATACTTCCTCTTGAAATTGTTTTCTCAGTGGCATCCTAGATTTTTCTAAATACATCACTACGTCCCCTTCCTTCGGCCTTCGATCTTTTTCGCAAGAAAGGTCTCCTCAGCAGTAAGAGTCAGTAAAAAAGCAGGCTTCCTTCCCAGTTTTCCAAACAGGTTGCCATTTTCCAAAATAATTTCTAGTAGAGGCATATTTTCTGCGGCCTTATAGCTTCCAACGAAAACCTCAAGCTCTTGCACACTATTTTCATTGCTCAGTTCCAATTCACGTGGCATTTCAAATGGCAGCTCGAATACAATTTTCTCAATATCCTCCCATAAAGAACCATCAACAGGAAGGAAGGAAGTATTGGCAAGCAAAACTATGCTTGTTCCACTTGAAGGATAAATAGCAGCCTTAGATGAAAAACCAAAAGTCCCACCGCTAATCAAGAAGGCTTCCTCATTTAAGATTCCATCCTTCTCTAGATACCAACCTCGACCATATCTTTGTCCCTTTTTATGCACAAGGAGGTGGCTAGAAGATGGAGTAAAAACCTTTTGAAGGATTGAGTCACCCCATACCTCATTTGACAAAAATGACCTGCACCACTTTGTGATGTCAGCCGCTGTAGAATACATATCTCCTCCTCCTTTCATGGCTTTTGGGTTCCTATACGGTGCTCTTACAAGCCTTTCGTCAGCAGTCATGTGATAGCCTGCGGCTATTATTGGAATTATCGTAAGATCATCGTAGACATTGCTTGCCTTCATGGACAATGGACTTAAGATGTACTGATCAAGAATACTTGAATACGGGCGCCCATAAACACGCTCTAGTACTATTGCAAGCAAGAAGTAGCCTGGGCTTGAATAGGACGCCTTGCTACCTGCTTGAAAGAGTAAGTTCATATTGAAAATATGTTCAATAATTCGAGCATCGGCCATGTCGATCCTCGAATTGACTGACCAATAATTCTCAAATCCTGACCAGTGCGGCACTCCTGCAGTATGTGACATTAGTTGAGAAAGTGTTATCTCCTTCCAATTCTTATCCTCAAGCTCAGGGAAGTAATCTTCTAAATGATCCTCAAGACATAGCCTTCCTTCTTGCTCAGCCATGGTAAGCAAAAGCGCAGTAAAGGACTTGGTCATTGAGGCAATCTTGTACTTTGAATCCCCTGTGATCGGGGCCAAGTGAGAGCGCTCAGCCAGGCCTGTTAACACTTTAATGCGTTCGCCGTTTTTCTTAGTGACTAGAACTACTCCACTGAAACCCATGCGGTCTCTTTGAGCATTCAGATATTCCTTGAGGTTGGCATCAACATTTAGCTTGGTCTGGGAGAGCGAGTGAGAAATGCAAGAAAGTGATATTGATAGCACTAAAGCAAGATATTTAAGACTTTTCATCAGATCTCTTTTATCCCATTGGTAGAAAAAAAACCAAAAAACTTACAAAATCCACGATTTTCTCCAAAAATAACCTAGTCTGACTCTTTGCCAAAATAAGAAAAGGGCTTGTCCTCTTTAAAGACAAGCCCTTCAAGACATCCTCAAAGTAAGGCTATCTCAAGACTATTCTGTCAGTCTTAGTTGTACCATTTTCGTTGGTGATCCTTGCTATATAAA
>CAZMYK010000247.1:0-6229 GCA_964570435.1 uncultured Saprospiraceae bacterium
ATGTCCCAAGGCCACATAGTCGTAGGTTTCAGAGAATGCACTTGAACTTATAGCTGCTGCATTGCCCATATGTATGTCTCTTTCGCTATCAGAAGGATCTGCCCCTATCGCATACAGGTGGCCCATGGCAATGGAAGGAATACCCTCGTATTTCTGCTCGATTATGGTAGCTAGTTTGTGGTAGTGTTTTTTAATTCCATCACGTATTTCCTCGGTCCGGTTTTCGTACTTGTGTGCTTGATCTCGATGCCTTAGATCCTTATCTTTCAAGAAAGGAACTGCTGCGACAACAAGTATAATATTACCTTCCTCATCCTTGACCTCCACAATTTCATCTTCGATATTCTCAGTGGCCCCACCTATCACTTGTATATCCAGAGCTTCAAATATTTCTTTTGGTGCATCCAAAAAGCCAGCTGAGTCATGATTCCCACCTGTAATGATCACTTTGGTATTGGTATCGATCAGCCTTCTTAAAAATTCGTAGTACATTTTCCGATCCTCCGCTGCTGGATTGGCATAGTCGAAGATATCACCTGCCACCAATAGTAAGTCAATGTCTTGATCCTTGATCAGCTCTAGCAACCAATTGAAAAAAAGTTGCAATTCATCATGCATTGGAACCTTGTGCAAGTTCTTTCCAATATGCCAGTCAGCGGTGTGAATGATATTTAGCACTTTACTGTCTTCTTCTTGTATCCAATTCTGCCCTTGTCTTCCATCTTTTTCAGGTAGGCCGGGATTAAGGGTACCTTGCAAGAAGTCTCTCCCATATTAACCTTGACCTTTCCGATCCTATTACCAGCTTCAATCGCTTCGGCAGTTAAAGCTTCTATACTTCCACCAGCAGCAATGAGGAATCCATTCTTGGTATATGCTACGCGATCTTCCTTGTCATGGATCCCATCCTCAGCCTTCTTCATCAAGCCTCTAATCTTTTCCAAGTCAAGCTGATCATTTTGAGTCAAGAGTATTATGTTGGCCCAAGTGGCCCATCCAGCTGAAGCGATATTGACCTTATCGGATTCTATCCATTCATCCGCTAGTTCCTCTGCAAAAGGGCTTTCGGCAGTAGCCCAAGCGACAGAATACTCGCTAATCATATACCAGTAAGCGTCCTCCGCCCACTTAATGAGATCAGCCTTCGTCATTTTCGTCTCATCACTTATTAAAGCAGCTAGATACATTGCATCCGAATTTCCACTAGCATAAAGTTTCATTGCCAGGTCATGGTCCTTCTTGACCTTTTTCACAATCTTCGTGAGGTCTGCCACCTTGACACCGAAGAAGGGTTCTCTTGCTCCATGTTTTGTTAAGACCTTCTTTGTCTGCGGGTTCCCCCACTCTTCCAGCTTTGTCATTACTTCTTCAAAAGTCATAGCGTTGATTTTTGACTAAAGATAGAAATTCTTGACAATAGCACTTCACCTGTGCTAGGATTATAAGCAAGCGTAGAATGAAGGTATAAGAAGCGGATTTTCATGCTGAGAATTGCTACAAAGACCTTACTAAAAGAGCAAGCCTTCTGATTTCAAGCACCTATTCTAGCGCAAGCGATAGTGGCCATTTTGGTAGCCTCAAGTAGTTAGCGGACCGAATTAGGCGAATATCTTTTCCAGAATCTTAGCAGTAATCAGGTAGGTAGGTTTTACACCACTGACTCCCAGAGATCCTGAAGCCAGTGTGCTACCTGTTTCCAATGGATTATCCGACGCGTAGTAGGCGTACCTAAGCTTGACATCTGGGTCAATATTACTCCTAATCTTTGACGCAGCTTGGATTGCCTTTTGGTAGTGAGCACCCTCCATTTCTAGGCCGATGGCTTGCCAAGAAGACTTGTGAAAGTACCTAAGGATGTCTCTGTTTTGTAGAGAAGTTCCAAGAACCGTAATCATTGGCCCCTCATAAACTCCAAGACCACAATTTTCAAAGTCAGCCTTGCTTAAGTCGTTCGCAAATGGGTAGTTATCTGCACTACCCTCAAAAACGTGCGCAGTAGCGATCATGATGTCGCTTTTTCCTCCCTTTAGAATACCTGCCTTTCCCATAATATTAATTGATCCAACATTAACAGAGTCGGCTACTTCCTGGCCTTCATATGGCTTGAGCAATTCATCCATCGTTTCGTAGGCTTGTTCTCCGAAGGCATAATCCATAACCACAATCACCTTAGAGGAAAGCTTCTTTGTGTCAATACTTTGACCAAGTTCATTTGCCAGCTTTTTAACGTCAATCTTTGAACAGTCAATAATCTGAACTGAAATATTGGTACCACTTTGGTTATGAATCTCCGTCATTCCATGCGAAAAGGCATAATCTCGAACCTTCTGCCTTGAAGACTTACTAGAATTCAACTCCAAGGCAATTTCTTCCAAAGTCTTGCCCTTCACCTTGGATTTCAAGGCAGGTAGAGCGTAAATACTATTCATAACACTGTGTAGGTTGGCACTTATGATATGGACCTCCTTTTCAAATAGACCATTTTCCCATAGGTGTATTTTAATGTTATTTGCCCATTCTTCACCAAAAAAATGATTACCTAACTTTTCTCTTAAGGGGGACGAAAAACTTATTTCTCGATCAATATCATCAAAAAACTCTTGCATGCTTAAATTTCCTAGTTCATAGACAATTTCGACTAGAGAATTCACATTGGAATCCTTTGAAAATTTATCTGCTGCTTCACGTGTTTCCTTAAATGTCCGTCCAAGTATTGCGCTCAGGTAGGTACAACCCACCTCGACATTCACGTCGTTGCCAGCCCTCATATCCATCACTATTGACTTCAACATTTTCCATGTGCGGCGCTTTCGGTTCTTGGAGTCTAGACTGTTGGACCTAATTTTCTCAGCCTCGATATACATAAATGTAAGGTGCGTAAGTACGTCATAGATATCGCTCCTACCACGTGTCATTTCTATGTACATTTGTTCTTGGTCTATGCGATAACAGTTTCTCCGGCGCTTACTTGGAATTAAAGGTTCGAAGTCGGTTGTCTCCAATCCTTCCCTACTAATTAATTTAATGTACCGGCATTGCTCAATTCCCTTCGGTAGTCTCTGAAAAATATAAAGCATTCCATCGAGCTCTACCTTCTCAGGATCGCTAATAGTTCCGTATATTTCGGGATTAAGAGCGAGCATTGAAGTAATCATAGACTCCCCCGAAACACCGAGAGGCTTATAACTACCTCTAATGAACAAATGCCTCATAGCGAGAGAAAGTCGTTGGAGAGCTGCGCGGGAGGTTTGAGCTGTGGATAAACTTACATCTTCTGTCATGTTTATTTTATTGCAAAAACGATTCCAATAAGAGGTTGACTAAAGTAATAAAATATCTCTGTCAAAAATTGGCAATTAGGAGTAATGTGTTACTTTTACACTAAGTAGGATAATTATGGATTGGAAAACGCAAATAAAGGCAGTAATATTTGACCTAGATGGTGTCATTGTGGATACTGCAAAGTACCACTATGAAGCTTGGAAAGGGCTTGCGCTACAGCTTGGCATAGAGTTCACTGAAGAAGAAAATGAAAATTTGAAAGGTATGAGCAGGATGGATTCTTTGAATCATATCCTTAGCTTAGGTGGGATGGAAAACATGAAGGAGGACGACAAGAGAAAATTAGCTGCGAGTAAAAATATTCACTACCTCGAGCTAATACAAGACTTGGATGCAAGCGAGATTTTACCTGGGACACTCGATTGGATTCGCCAATGTAAGGAAAATGAGATCAAAATTTCGCTCGGGTCCGCAAGTAAGAATGCAAGGCGGATTCTAGATAGCCTCGATTTGACTCAACATTTTGATGCCATCATCGATGGCACAAATACCACAAAAACGAAGCCCGACCCACAAGTATTCGACCTCGCAGCCGCAGCCTTGGATTGCAAACCGGATCAATGTCTTGTGATAGAAGATGCCTTCAAGGGTCTTCAAGCCTGCAAGACAGGGGGCTACTATTCTATCGGAATCGGAGATCCAGAAATCCTGCATATTGCAGATATTAACTTAAATAGTCTTAGTGATGAAGACATGAATATATTAGAGCAATTATGAAAGATTACTTGAAGTCACATCCTTGGAAAATCATTGAAGAAGGTTTCCATCCAGAAATGAACAAAGTCTCGGAAAGTATCTTTAGTCTTGGAAATGGTCGACTGGGTCAACGGGCTAATTTCGCAGAATACTTTTCAGGAGAGACCTTGCAAGGAAACTACATTGGAGGAGTCTACTACCCGGATAAGACGAGGGTTGGCTGGTGGAAGAATGGTTATCCGGAATACTATGCAAAGGTTCTCAATGCAGCTAACTGGAACATTATTGACCTACACATCAATGGTGAGAGACTTGACCTAGCCAAGGTCAGGATCTTAGATTTCTACCGAGAATTGGATATGCAAGAGGGAGTTCTTAGACGTCGCGCAGTCGTAGAAATGGCGGATGGAACCCGAATCAAGCTCACATCTGAAAGGATCAATTCCTTGGAAGACAAAGAAGTCTGCTTAATTTCATATCAAGTCAAGGTGATACAAGGCGAGGCTCAAATTGTCGCTAATGTGGAGGTAGACTTCGACGTCCGAAACGAAGATTCTAACTACGAAGAAAATTTCTGGGAAGACTATGGCACTAGGGAAGACCGAGAAGTGCATTTGATCTCAGCTTCGACCAAGAAGACTGCTTTCAAAGTTGCTGTTGCACAATCTGTGCATGTAAGCAAGAATGGGGATAGTATAAAAACAATTGGAATAGAAAAAAGAGAGAGGCAGATTGGCGAATCCATAAAGGCGGACCTACGATCCGATGATAGTTTATTGATAGAGAAATACGTTGCTCAACTTTCCACCCTAAACCATAGTGTAGAGGACATAGAAGGAAGAGCCATTGCAGTTGTACGGGATGCCGCTAGCAAGGGATTTCAATATTACTCCGACCGTCAGAAAAGCATTTGGGCCAGCAAGTGGAAGGACATAGATGTCATCATCGAAGGTGATGAAAGTGCACAACAGGGTATCCGCTTTAACATCTTCCACCTCCACCAGACCTACTCTGGCGATGACTACAGATTGAATATAGGGCCAAAAGGTTTTACAGGAGAGCGATATGGAGGTAGTACTTACTGGGATACTGAGGCCTATTGCCTACCATTCTACATGAGTACAGCTGAAGAGTCCGTTGGTGAAGCCCTACTAATCTATAGATATAAGCACCTACAAAAAGCTATCGAAAACGCCGAACTTTTGGGATTCAAGAACGGTGCTGCCCTATACCCAATGGTCACCATGAATGGTGAAGAATGCCATAATGAATGGGAAATTACCTTCGAGGAGATTCACAGGAATGGAGCCATTGCCTATGCAATTTTCGACTACATCACGTACACAGGTGATACCTCTTATATGGGCAAGTATGGTCTTGAAGTTCTGATAGGAATTTCGAGATTCTGGTCGCAAAGAGTCCACTTTTCTGAGAAAAGAAAGAAGTATGTGATGATGGGCATCACCGGACCTAACGAGTACGAAAATAATGTGAACAACAATTGGTACACCAACTACCTAGCTTGCTGGACACTGAGATATACCATAGAGAGTATCATAGATCTTAAGAAGTCTGAGCCAGAACAGTATCAAAGTCTAATAGATAGACTAGCGTTCCAGGAAACGAACGAAACCTCGCTGTGGGTAGACATCATCGATAAAATGTACTACCCTTATGATGAAGAATTGGATATCTTTCTGCAGCAGGACAACTACCTCGATAAAGAGCAGATACTTGTGGAGGATTTAGGCCCGGAAGATCTTCCCCTCAACCAGAAATGGTCATGGGACCGGATTTTAAGATCTTGCTTTATTAAGCAGGCCGATGTTCTCCAAGGCTTTTTCTTTTTCCAAGACGAGTTTAGCCTCGAGACATTGCGCAAAAACTTCTTGTTCTACGAACCACGCACTGTTCACGAATCCAGTCTTTCTCCTTGCATTCATTCTATCTTGGCATCAAAATTAGACATGCCGGAAAAAGCATATGAAATGTACCTACGTACAGCTCGTTTGGACCTTAATGACTACAACAATGATACAGAAGATGGGCTCCACATCACCTCCATGGCAGGAACATGGATGAGCATTGTCAAAGGTTTCGGCGGAATGGAAGTCAAGAACGATTGCCTGCATTTATCACCAAGAATCCCAGCACAATGGTCTTCTTATTCCTTCAAGATTAAATTTAGAGG
>CAZMYK010000248.1:0-6209 GCA_964570435.1 uncultured Saprospiraceae bacterium
AGTGTAGGGCATTGATATGAGCTGCTCGTTGGTCAAGCCTTCTTTTTTGATTTAAAGGCAGTTTTTGTCCATTGCAACGTTCATCTTTGTCGCATTTCAGGTATTTCGAATCTCGAATGCCATCATTTGCGTCTTGGATAATAATTTCCACCACGGCACCATGTTGCATAAGGTTTCGAGCGATTCGTAAGGCTACATCGTAGGCATACTCATCTTCGCACAAGGTTTTAGGGCAAGTTTTGCACATCGTACCTGGATCTGGACCTCCATGCCCACTGACTAGGTAGAAGACCTTATTCTTGAGTGAAAGATCAACAACTTCGTATTTCTCATATGCCTTACCATAAAGATCTTCAATCTTATAGCTACGCTTGGTCGAAGGACTGCTTGCCTCTTTCACAAGTTCTACCTTGTCTGGATTGACTTTATTGATGTTGTTTTTAGCTGCTGGAACTTCATGATGTTTTACTGTTTCGCCTTGCTTCCCTGCATGGCCTGCGCAATGTAGACTTGAAAAGGGGACCCACAGATTTTGGTCACCCTTGTAGAACTTCTCTCTCTTTCCGTGCGACAACATCTCCTCGTTGTACTTTTGTATTGAAACTGCGAGGTCCCAGTCATCCTTGCCAATTGATGACCGAATACTGCTGCCATCATAGGAGTAAATCAAAATTGGGATGTAGTATTTTTTGCCAGTTAGAAGGTTTGCATTTTTTTGCAGTTGATTGATCTTGTAGAATTGTTTGATATTGCAATAATCATCCACAAGCTTGTACTTGCGAAGGAGTGAATATACGCCATCACCATTTTTCGCAGCCACCTTTAGATAAGTTGTGTTGGCATGAGTGATGCCTAGAAACAAGATGAGATTACAAAAGCAAGTAAGCACAAACCGAACCATGGTAAACCAGTATTTTATATATTATAAAAAATCATAATATGACAAAGTTATTATTTTCTGTGAGATCTAAAAATATTATTACTTACAGATTTAAAATAAAGCCTATAATTAGGAGAGAATTTAAGAAACAGATGTACCTTTGCCGTCGTGAAATCATTTTCGGACATTTGGCATTTATTTCTCAAGGATTTCAGAATTGAATTAAGACAGCGTTATATTCTTTCTAGTATTCTATTATACGTTGTAAGTACGGTATTTATTATTTCGAAAATACTACTGTCTGTTAGCCCCATGCTTTGGAATGCCATGTTTTGGATACTTTTCATCTTTACAGCAGTAAGTGCCCTTATGAAGTCATTTTCCCAAGAGATTTCGGCAAGATCACTGTATTATTACTACATCGTTGGGCCAGTGGAAGTAATCCTTGCCAAGTTCTTATATAATTTCGTAAGTCTCTGTTTTATGGGGCTAGTTCTTGCCCTTTCCTTTATTGTTTTTATCAATAACCCGATTGATAATTATCTATACTTTTTCTTGGGTATTATCCTAGGTGCATTGGGAATTGGGACTATATTTACTTTGGTTTCATCCATAGCAGCAAAGGGAGGCAATAGTGCTACGCTTATGTCAGTATTGTCTATACCGCTCGTCTTGCCTATTGTTCTATACAACTTGCAGATTACAGGGGCAGGTCTTAGTATCATGCAAGACACAGCGATGGTGTCAAACGTTTTTATTTTACTTGCGATAATAGGAATCCTGATCGGTGTATCATTATTTCTATTTCCACAAATATGGAGGACATGAAAGGAATGTGGTGGAAGTTACTCTGTGTGATCTTGATGTTGTATGTGATAGTAGTGGGCTTTTTAATGCCACTAAAGCCCGGAATAGTCAGTGTAAATTCTTCGAATATCAAATCAGGTGAAAGGACGTCTTTAGTGATTGAAACCTATAATGCTAGACTTGTTGACCTCAATGAAAAGGACATCAGAATTTGGCTTAGGCAAGACACCTCCTATATCTTGAAGGCCGCAAATGTGAAAATTATTTCACCGCAAAATATTGAGGCAAGTTTCGACCTTCCCGAGAATCTTCCAACAGATGATGAAGTAATGGCATTTTCTTTGGTGATGGATGCTCCGTCAATAGGATATGCGGTTCTACCAAGTGGAATTTTCGTTGCTTCTGGAGGAGAGGATAGGGAGGCGGCTGAGATCGCCTGGACGAAGGATTCTTTTGGAGACTTGAATTCCTATGATGGATTTGCTCTTCCTTTCAGAAACTTACTCCATGAGACCTTACGGAACACCTACTTTCACGTAAGCCTTTGGTTTTCAATGTTTATCTTATTTTTTATTTCTGTCTTAAATAGTATCAAGTACCTAAGGAAAAGAGAGCCCTACGTGGACCAAGTGAGCAGTAGTCTTGTAGAGGTCGGCACACTTTTCGGAATCCTTGGGCTGATTACCGGTGCAATTTGGGCTAAAAATACATGGGGTACCTATTGGACCACGGATGTAAAACTGAACATGGCTGCAGTGTCGATGATGATTTATGCGGCTTACTTGGTACTCAGGATTAGTATTGCCGATGAGGATAAGAAAGCGATCATATCTTCAAGCTACAATATATTCGCATTCTTCATAATCATTCCTTTGATCTTTGTTATTCCCAGGTTAACTGACAGTCTACATCCAGGGAATGGAGGAAATCCGGGATTTGGTGGTGAAGACATGGACAATACTATGAGAATGGTATTTTATCCAGCAATTATTGCATTTACCTTATTAGGGATCTGGATGTCCAGCCTAATGATTAGATATAAAAAGCTAAGAACCCATTTAGATGAAAATTAAAAATTTTGCTACGACAGTGTTATTGATTTTTTGCTCTACCTTATTGATGGCACATGGAGATGCTCCTGACTTTTTCAGAAGTATTGGAAAAATGTACGTTGTAGTGGCAGTGATGGTAGCAACCTTCCTAGGGATCATTGCCTTCATGGTCTACATTGAAAGAAAAATTAAAAATATCGAAAAGGAAATCTCAAGCCACAAGTAGATTTCCTTCCAATTCTAAAAATTTGTAAACAAATGAGTGGAGAAAAACAAGCAGCATTCTATCAAAGTGTCTTAAACAGCTTTGATAAGGCAGCTGCACTAACTGACCTTCCTAAGGGATTGTTGTCACAGATCAGAGAATGCAATGCAGTATATCAGATGCGTTTTCCAGTGAAGATTAATAACCAGTTTCAAGTGATAGAAGCCTACCGTGTTCAGCATTCGCAGCACCGTACTCCTACCAAAGGAGGAATTAGGTTTTCCCACCATGTCAATCAAGATGAGGTGATGGCGCTTGCATCTTTGATGACCTTCAAGTGCGCCTTAGTTGACGTACCATTTGGTGGTGCCAAGGGTGGAGTCAAGATCAGCCCTAGGAAGTACACAGAGGCACAACTAGAAAAAATAACAAGGCGGTATACCACAGAGTTAATTAAGAAAAATTTCATAGGTGCTGGACTAGATGTACCTGCACCCGACTATGGGACTGGCTCGAGAGAAATGTCGTGGATCCTTGATACCTATAACACCTTCAAAATTGGTGACATCGACGGTCTTGCTTGTGTGACTGGTAAGCCAGTTACACAGGGAGGAATCAGAGGAAGAACTGAGGCCACGGGCAGGGGAGTATTCTATGGGCTAAGAGAGCTCCTTGAGCAAAAAGACGAGATGGATCTAATCGGTTTAAGCACCGGCATTTCGGGAAAGCGGATGGTAGTCCAAGGTCTTGGAAACGTGGGTTCTTATACCGCAAGTATTTCACAAAACGAGGGAGGGGCAATTGTAGTGGGAGTTTCCGAACTTGAGGGTACTATCTACAATGCAGATGGAATGGACATTGATAAGGTCTTGAAATATAGGAAGGACAAGGGCACAATGCTGGGATTCCCAGGCTCTACGACCATCAAGACAAGAGAAGACTGGGTCTCACTTGATTGCGACATCTTGGTTCCTGCTGCCTTGGAAAGTCAGATTCATAGCGGCAATGCTGGTTCTATCAAGGCAAAGATTATTGCTGAGGCGGCTAACGGTCCTGTTACAGCTGACGCTGAGCAGATATTAAGTGACAAGGGAATTATTGTCCTCCCAGATATGTATTTGAACGCTGGAGGAGTAACGGTTTCTTACTTCGAATGGCTTAAGAACCTATCTCACATGAGGTTCGGTCGCATGGAAAAGCGTTTTAATCAAAATACCTATTCAAGTTTGGTGAATCTAGTGGAGAAAACGACCGGTAAGACGATTGGAAAAAAGGAGAGACAGTTTATCTCTAGAGGAGCTGATGAGGTCGACTTGGTCAGGTCAGGACTTGAAGAAACAATGATTACTTCGTACTATCAGGTAAAAGATGTAAAGAGTCGTAGGAAAAAAGTGAAAGATTACAGGTCTGCAGCCTTCATAGCAGCTCTTAACAAGATTTCAAGTGACTACCTTAATATGGGTATTTTCCCATAGCGGACATTATAATATTATATTTAATTTTAATAGATGCATAGGGTGTATTGAAATAATATTTTCTATTTTTGTCTTTCTCAAGAACATTGTTTTAACACAAAATGTAAAGTAAGATATGCCGGACATCAAATTAGACAAGATAGATCTATCCATATTGAAATTGCTACAAGAAAATAGCAAGATCACCAATTTAGATCTATCTAAGAAAATAGGTCTTTCTCCTGCGCCAACGCTTGAGCGAGTAAAGAAATTAGAGCAATCAGGAGTGATTAAATCCTATCATGCAAAGGTGGATGCCCTCGCAATAGGACTTAACGTCAGATCATTTGCTCTTGTTAATCTTGCTTGGCAAAAAGAGAATGCTCTAGATGCCTTTCTAGACAAGATTAAGGCAATTGATGAAATTACAGAGTGCTATATTATAACGGGAGACGCGGATTTCTTAATGAAAATAGTGTGTAGAGATTTGCCTGCCTATGAGCAGCTCTTGTTTAAGACCCTATCGCAGATAGACGAGATAGAAAGAATTAAGAGCCTTATGACACTTTCTAAGGTAAAGAAAGACAAGGTTCTTCCTTACCAATACGAGTAAGAATCAGAATAAATAATCATTTAGAGGAGAGGCTTTGTTGTAAAGTCTCTCCTTTTGTTATAATACTTAGGTATGAAAGAATCCCTTTTGTGGGAATTGTCTAAGGAGGGCTTCCAAAAATCTTTTGTGTTTGGAACGATGCATGTGAAAAGTCAACGTGCCTTCCATCGCCTAGACCTGCTTGGTACAATTTTAAAGCATGTCGAAGTTTTTGCAGCGGAATATGATCTTGACCAATTGAGGTCGACCGAGGATGGCAGTTTCATGCGGATACCTGAAGAACAGACCATTTCGGGCTTCCTTGGAAAGCAAAAGTACAAAAGGATTCAGAATGCGATTCATAAAGCTTTCGGTGTTGACATTGCTCCACTTGATCGTATATATCCTTTACTTATAGTTAATCTCATTGGCGAATCGACCCTTTCTTCTGATTTCTCGCTTCCTTTAGATGTCTACTTATGGGAAATGAGCAAAGGTTTAAGCTTGAGATTAGAAGGTATTGAGACGTTTGAGTCGCAACAACGTATCTTCCAGAAAATCAAGTTGAAGGATCAGGTTAAAATGCTTAAAGATTTGTCCCGCAATACTAGCAAGTATCGAAAAAGTATAAACAGGATGGCTTCCTTGTATGAAGACGAACAAATACGACTTCTTTATAAGCAGGGTAGGAAATCTCTAGGGAAATACAAGAACTTACTACTATATTCCCGGAACCATATTATGGCTAAGCGCTTTGAACAAATCGCCAAGGAAGATCAACTCCTCTTTGCCATTGGTGCAGGCCATCTTGCAGGTAAGTATGGAGTATTAAAACTATTAAAGAACAAAGATTGGAAAATTAAGCCCATATGAGTGAAATAAGTAAGCAATCACATATTACAATTAGAATTGGCTTGGATCAAGATAAAGTGCCAAGTGAAATCCATTGGAAGTCAGAGGATGGCGGAAACCAGTATGAGCCGTGTAAGGCAATGTTGATGTCACTTTTCGATGAGGATAAGTTGGATACCATCAAGCTTGACTTGTGGACTAAGAACATGCAGGTAGATGAGATGGATCGATTTATGTTCCAAACCTTGAGAGGTTTGGCAGATACCTACTTCAAGGCCACCCAAAACGCAGACTTAGCACAGCAATTTCAAAATTTTGTACACTACTTCGGGGAGTCAACTGGTCTGATTGCCAAGGAAGATTAAGG
>CAZMYK010000249.1:0-6195 GCA_964570435.1 uncultured Saprospiraceae bacterium
GAAGCAAAGACATTGCTAGGTTCATGGCCATAAAACCAGGTAGGAATGGCTAAACTTTTCTTACCTCCTGGAAATTTCTCTAAGACTTCTTTTGCTGAATCCATGAAGCCATCATCCTTGTAAGACGGTGAAACAGCGAGCATACTAAGGGCTTCAGCTAGCTCGGTATTAGACCTTTCAGCAAAGTAGGCTCCGAGATTAGTCGCCTCCATGATTCCGGGACCACCGCCTGAAGCAACGAAGTATCCGTGTTCTGCCATTGCCTTGGCAGTGTAGGCGGTCTTATGATAGAAAGGATCAGTTCTTAGAGTGCCATGCCCGCCCATGAAGCCAACAATTTTCAAGTCGAAATCTCCATTATCTTGCGAACCAAGTATGGTGCGAAGTGAATGATCAATCGCATGATCATGGATCCTCTGCCAAAGCGATTCGTTGATGCTGGGTGAAAAACGACTTTCAGAGAAGTGTTCATAGATCAATAGGTCCCTAGTCTTTCCTGATTCTCGTATTTGTTCTAGTTCTTGCCATGTGTAAAGACTTCCACGGTAGGGATTGTAGGGCAAGTCATTGTAGTCAGGAAGAATGATCGCTCCTCCCTTCTTAAGCATGTTTTCGTCTTCTAACCTCATCTTACAGCCTAGAAAGGTCAAGGTGGAAATCTTATATTTATTCCATGGTATCTCTTGCAACCCAAGATCGAGATTTTGGAAGGTGATATCTGAGTAAACATCAGTGGCAATTGTATTTGTCAATTGATCTAAGTTGCTAACGACGGTCTCTTTCCTCATAGTAATGCATCTATTTTTTCCTTCAGCCAATTTTTAGAAGCCACACTTGTGTTTTCCTCCAACTCTTTCCTAAGCTTTTCAAGTCTTGGCTTTGAATACTCTAATTTTATAATTTTTTCTAAGAAACTATTAAAGTTTCCAAATATCAACTTGTATTGATCCGGAATGTTCTTTCGTCGAACGAGAAATACCTTGAAGGCATTGACGGTTGATTGTGCAAGGTCTTTATTTTGCATTTCATAGTAAGCAATGATTAGCATAAGTTTTGAGTCCAGGGTGTAGACACGGTCATCAAATTCTACTTCATTCAAGAGGTCAATCAAGGCGTCATAGTCTTTCTTAAATAGGGCGACCCTAGCGGAATTAAACTTGAGCGCATTCGAACGGTACTTTTGGTTGATTTTGATAGAATATTCTGAAATGAAATTTTCAACCCAGTTGATGTCTCCAAGGCGCAGGCCTATAATACAGATATTTCTAAACGAAGTGGGCGTTATTTCTCCATTGACAAGTAAGACTTCCTGTTCCAAGCCTTCATTATATATATTAAGTAATTCAGAATTGAAACTCTTCTCACCCTTGTTTACTTTTCGGACGCAATAGTTTAGAGCTGCATCAAAAATGTGCTTTGCCTCCTGTTGTGGAAAGAGGTTCAGGTTCTTTTGGATCAGCTCCTTTAACTTGTAGTAGTGTTCAGGTGCCTCAGGTTCTATGGTCGTTAAATAGATCTGGTAGTAGATCCCAATAGTAGGGATGTTGTAGTACTTTTTGTCTTTCACAAGCTCGACGATGTCCTCGATAACCAGAAGTTCGACCTCGTGTTTGACAACGTTTTTCCACGACAACATGGAGCAGTAGTATCTGAGTTTCTCGGCAACAAAGAAGTAGTCTAAGTTGTCATTGATGTCTTGGATGTTATAAAATTGAATCTTGGTCTTGGAAGCAGATTTCTTCTCGAATTCACTTGTCAGGTTAAACCTGTGCTTTTCTGCCATGTATTGATAGAAGTAATAGTTGGCATTTCTCTCAAGGTGGCGATCAGATAGCCTTTCAGTTGTTTTCAAAACAGAATTGTAGAGTTCAGGCATCTTGTTTTCAATGATGGCCTCTAAAAGGTTGGTTGATTCTTGCAAGGGTTGAGACTTGAATTGTTCAATTGCTAGGAACTCTTCTAGCAAACTTAGTAGGTCTGTGTTATACTTTCGGAATCTTGCATCATTGAATTTCGTTTCCTTGAAAACTTGATTCCATATCTGCTTCTTATCAAATTCTCCGGAGTACTCAGATTTGATCTCTTTATAATAAAAGTCAAATAAGGCAATAAGGTTCTTGTTTTGGTTGAAGTAGGGCGAATGCACGAACTTTTTGAACCTATTCAAGTCATAAATAGTGAGTCTGCCAAGGGCCCTTAGAAATTTCAAATTATGCATCGAAGACGACATATGTATGGGTATTGCAAGGACAAAGTATTACTTATATAATGAAATAAAAAATGTAACAATCGAGGATATTCGTTTTTGCAATTTGCAGATTTAGGGTCGATCTTTGTGTCAAATTGATAGAACTAATTTCCCATGAACCCCGCGTCGACGGATGCTAATCTGTCGGCGCTTTTTCTTCAGTTAGCCAATAAAATAGGGACTTCTGGAGTGCTAGACAATTTTTCAACAAGTCTTTGCAGCATCGTCTTATTGCAAGATAGAATACAAATCGCCCCTTTCTATATGTAATATACTTTGTATATGTATAACTTTAATATCAAATTTCCTAAGTATTGTATAATATTAATATATGATGGCCAAGAGGTCATGCATTTAAGTAATTCATATTAAAAATATTTCTATATAATAGAATACTATGATTTTCTTATTATCTTAGCGCCTGTAATAACCAAGATAAGTGCAATTCCATGGCAAAAGTGATTTCCAAATCGCTGTTCTTTTTTGTCGTAGTATTCTTTTTACTACCTAGAATTGCTACGTCCCAGTTTAATCCTCATTCTATTCATAAAAATGTTATTGGGACCTCAAACTCTTCGACTATTAAGTCTGCAGCGCCGCCCAAGGTTCTGGCGCACCCCGAGATTGGAAACTTTCAAATTCAAAGTGTGCCACTGGGTGTTGATGCATATTCTTACATGTATACTCCTGGAATTTCGGAAGGCTATACTAATGCCGTAATAGAATACTATCGAAGAAATGAGTCGACAGGAGAATTGTATCCGGCTTACACAACTATTTACTTTAAAATCGCAGCCTCATTCATATCGTGTACCGATGACTTCTTTTCAGTAGAAATGAATTCAGCGCAGGTTTCTGTTGATGTTATTGCTAACGATTCGCGAACAGATGGACCGCTCATTTTAGACGGTTTCTTGTATAGCGAAAATGGTACTGCCTCGGTAAGTGGGAATGAAGTTGTTTTTCAACCAGATGCAGATTTCGCAGGAGATGCTTTCATCTACTATAGTGTAATAGATCAACTGGGTAAGTCAGCTACTGGGTTACTTAAAGTGAAAGTTGTAGACCCTACAGACCTACCTAGTAAGTTGAACTTAAATTATCTCAGCTACGGAGGGGAGGCAGTAGATTTAGACCTTCCCTATGATGGTTTTTCTGCCGGAGGTAATTTACAGTTTGGGACTTTTAAATCGGTTGATGGTAAGCAGACCTATGAACCCTACGGTAACGTTAACTCTAAGGAGACTTTCCAGTTGCAGAAGGGTAGTCTTTCACGTTTTGTGACTGTAGAAGTTGTGCACAAACAAAAGGCGAGCACGTGGGTTCGAGATGATGTAAGATATACTGCCAAGGGAATCCCACTAGATATTGACGTTCAAGCTAATGACCTGAAGGAAGCCCAATCCATTATTAACCATTCTTCTTCCCTTGTTGAAACTCCAGAAAATGGTGTTTTCTCATATACCCCAGAATACTATTTTTCCGGGACAAAGGCAATGACCTATACAGCCAGTGATGGCTATAGTGCAGAAACTGGAAAGGTCTTAGTGCATGTCAGCAATTTTTATCCGCAGACGAAATACAAGTATGACTTCATGACCTTAGGAAATAGTCCACTTGTAATTAATTATGAAATTCCACTTGGTGAATTTTCTTTTGAATTAGTAGGTCCTGCTCAAAATGGTTCTGTGGCCATTAATGAAGGTAGTTCTACCATGACATTTGAATGTGACGAAATCTCCGGACGTAACTTAATTATCTATGAACCGGACCACAATTATCTAGGAGACGATGAGTTCACTGTTAGATACTGTGTTGAAGGTAATTGTCGTAACATTAAGATCAAGGTTGAAGTTGTCCAAGATGATGGTGCTTCTTGTAGGTGCTATACAGGTTGTGTTTGGTCTGGAGATGCCAATGCCGATGGAGTGGTAAATGCAGCGGACCTTCTTTCTCTAGCTTATGCCTTTGGAGAAAGCGGAGATGGTGGGTCAATGAGTGCTGAACTTCCATGGCAGGGTCGAAAGGTTAATGATTGGAACTTTACATCATTTAATGGCATCAATGCGAAGTACTCCGATTCTGACGGTAGCGGTACCATTGATGAAGCAGATCTATTGGCGATCGAAGAGAACTACAATCTCAACCATGACCTTGTACCACCACAGTTTGTTGGTAAGAAAGACTTTCCATTCAATCTAAATATTGAAAACGATACTGTGTATGTTGGCGATCTTATAGAATTCCAACTTGGAATAGGTAATTCGGTTTACCCAGCAATAGATGTAAGTGGCTTTTCATATTCACTTGGCTTTCCTCCTTCATTTGTTGATTCAGCATCTCTGAAGGTTGATTACTATTCTAATTCATGGTTTGGAATAGATGAGAGAGTGCTTGGTGTTACTAAACAGATACGCACTGGGTGGATCGAATCAGCAGCTTCTCGTGTAGGTGCACAAGCATCAAGTGGGGCAGGCAATATTGGTAAGGCGAGCTTTATCGTGGAAGAAGATGTTGTAGGAGGATTCAGAGTGAAAGATGACGGAATAATTCCGATGACAATAAGAGCTACTGACATCAAGGTCATGACAAGTAATGGAGAGTTGAGTCAATTAGAAGATGCGGAATTAACGATATACGTGGACATAAGAAGTAGGTCCATAGATGAGGAGACTTCAGAATTACTAGTCTTTCCAAATCCTGCCCAAGGTATTCTGAACTTGCATATGAATGGAGGGCATGATATACTTTCCTATGAAATATATAATGTGAATGGTCAGCAATTGCTTGCTGTTTCTAACCTCAAGACTAGGGAGCAAAAAATCTCCCTAGATGGCATGAGCCAAGGTGTCTACTTCATCAAAGCTCTAACAAGCAGTGGTCTTAGAATAGATCGTTTTGAGGTGATAAAATAGCTACTTGTTATAGTCTATTCTGGTTTACGATCTGCAACAACTCGTCCCGATAGTTCTTCCCAATTGGTATCTGCTTTGTCTTTCCGTTTTCTACTAGTTCAACAACATTACCTACCACCGCTTGAATCTTATTTAAGCCTAGAATGTAAGAACGATGAATTCTCTTGAAGAATTTTTCTGGCAGCTTATCTTCAAGGCTTTTCATGGTCTGTAAGGTAATGACTCGGCCGGTTTCCATTCTGATGATCACATAGTCCTTTAGACCTTCAATGTACAATATGTCATTGTAGTTCACTTTGATTAGCTTCTTGTCTGCTTTGACAAAAATGAAATCCTCTTCCTCAGTACTGCTAGCATTCGAACCTACCTTTTTAGATCCAATCTTTTCACTTGCCTTATTTACGGCCTTCATAAACCTATCTAATGATATGGGCTTTACCAGATAGTCTACAGCATCCATTTCGAAACCCTCCACGGCATAGTTTGAGTAAGCAGTTGTAAAAATTACTTCAGGGGGATTCTTTAGAGACTTGTAGAAGTCTATTCCTGTTAGTTGTGGCATCTGGATGTCCAAGAACAAGAGGTCAATGTCATTATGCTTCAAGGCTTCATTCGCTTCGAAGGCATTTTCACACTTCTTCACAATATTAATTTCTGGCATTTGCTCGATGAATGTTTCCAAGACATCGAGTGCGAGAGGTTCATCATCTACTATAAGTACATTTATCATATTAGTTGTTTAGTTTTATATTCAAATCGATATAATAGTTCGTTGGGCTATTCTTTATGTTTAGTTCGTGGCTATTGGGATAAAGGAGGTCAAGTCTTCTTCGGACATTCACTAAACCAATTCCGCCGCTTTTCTTTGCATTTGGTTTCGGAGCAGATTCTGCCTTGCTATTGTCGATTGAGAAGTGCACTTCTTCATCATTTATCTTAAGTAGAATTTTGACATAGCCATCACTAAGCTGATTATTCAGGCCATGTTTGAAACTATTTTACAGGAATGGAATAAACATAAGCGGGGCAATC
>CAZMYK010000250.1:0-6180 GCA_964570435.1 uncultured Saprospiraceae bacterium
TAAAACTCCCCAAGATTTCAACCCTGATGAATGGAGGGCATCCAAGATCGATGACTTTAGAGACAATGGAATGGGCATTCAGACAGTCGAAGGACAGAAGGAGAATTTGCAGGGCGCCTTTAGCTCACTCAATAATTTCTTAAATCTCATTGCCCTTGTTTCTCTGCTTTTAGCCTGCATCGGAGTTGCCAGTAGTGTGCTCATTTATGTCAAAAATAAGGTCAAGTCAATCGCTATTTTTAGGTGTCTGGGAATGAACGGTAGAGAAGCCTTTATGATTTACTTCATACAGATTTTTGTACTCGCCTTACTTAGTGTCCTTATCGGAGCCCTCTTAGGCAGCGGTATCCAAGTGTTCCTGCCCATTGTTTTTGAAAGTTTCCTTCCTTACACCGTTGATATGTCCCTATCATATAGGGCAATACTCGAGGGAATATTGGTCGGAGCTACCATCACCATGTTATTTGCCTTAGTTCCACTAATTCGAGTCAGGAATATCAGTCCCTTGCGGACCTTGAGAGCTTCTTATGAAGAAGGGAGGTCCAAGTTTGATTTTACGGAGTGGTCGATCTACCTTTTGATTATAGTTTCGATTTTTGCCTTTCTTTGGAGGTTGACAGGCTATCTGAAGGATGCAGCTACGTTTACTGGAGGTCTTCTCGTTGCCTTTGGTATTCTATTCGGAGTAGCTAGAATGATTGTTTGGTTTGTGAGAAGGTTCTTTCCACGGAACTGGAATTTTATTTTTAGACAGGGACTATCGAACTTGTATCGGCCGAACAACCAAACGAGAACCCTCATTGTATCCATTGGTCTAGGGACAGCAATCTTAACTACCTTATTTATTGTCCAAGGTTTGATCCTTGCCAATGTTAGTGACATGGGTGCAGGAAATCAAGCGAATACGATCCTATTTGGAATAGAAAGCAAGCAGAAAAATGAGTTGGCTCAAATCACCGAGGAGTTTGGTATGCCCTTGATGCAGGAAACGCCTGTGGTCACAATGGAGCTTTATGGTTGGCAAGGAAAAACAAAACAAGAGTGGATTCAGGACACATCGAGGACGGCTAGACGGTGGGCAATGAATAGAGAAGCCCGTGTGAGTTACTCTGATTCGATTTCAGGAAATGACAAGATTATAGAAGGGACCTATACTCCGCGGGTCGGTCCTGGAGATAGTATTTTTGTGAGCTTGGGCGAGTCTTGGGCGAGGTCTCTCGATGTTGGTGTCGGTGACGAGATTGTCTGGAATGTCCAAGGTGCGCTTATTAAAACCTACGTTGGTAGTCTCAGGGAAATTGACTTTAGAAATTTGGAGACGAGGTTTTTTATCCTCTTTCCCTTAGGTGTCCTGGAGGAAGCTCCACAATTTCATGTCCTAGTCACAAAGACGCCTGATGCAGAAACCACTGCGTCCTATCGAAATGCAGTGGTACAGAAATTTCCCAATGTGTCAATCATAGACCTTGGGTCGATCTTGGTCACCTTGAATGATATTCTATCTAAGTTAAGCTACGCAATACAATTTATGGCCGGATTCAGTATCCTCATAGGTCTAATTGTTTTGATTAGTTCACTCTTCCTTTCCAAGTTTCAAAGGATAAGCGAAAGTGTCCTTATGAGAACAATCGGAGCTGTTCGAAGACAAATCCTTAGAATTAATGTCGTGGAGTATGGCCTACTAGGAGCACTAAGCTCACTAACTGGAATCTTTATCGCCTTGGTCTCCAGCTTCCTTTTAATGAAGTTTGTATTCGAGTTGGAATTTAAGATCCAATGGGTCCCCATCATCGTCATCTTTATCTTAGTGACCATGATGACGATCGTAATTGGACTTGCAAATAGCCGAGAAGTACTTAACAAGCCACCCTTGGAAGTCTTACGGGACAATGCCTAGCGCATTACCTTGGATCCGGTCGGTTAAGTCTAGGTGTTAAATAAAGGTTAAACGCACACCATAGGAACTATAGACCTTCATCTGTTGTATAAATACTGGTATCCTGGCAACGGATAAATATAGGATTTCGTTTTTTTTGAACAATTTTCTATTTTTACCGCCGCTTAGTGGGAGAATCTTACTTACAATATTTTAAACGGATAAAACTTAATAAGGAATGAGCATTCAAATTAAAAACTTGGCTTCTAAATTAGTAGCTCTTATGGTAATTGTGGCTTGTAGCTTCAATACAAGCATTGCACAGGAGACTGCTGAAAAATCAGCAGCTGGATTGTACAACGAGGGGTTAGCACTACTTAAAGCTAAAAATTACACCGAAGGATACGACTTGATGACTCAAGCACTTGAGAAGGCTACTGCAGCAGAAGATGAAAAAGTAATAAAATTAGCTAAGAAGAATGGTGCTGTTGCAGCGTACCAAGCGGGGAATGCCTCTTTGAAGGCAAAAGATTACGACGGAGCAATGGGATACTATGAAAAGGGAATTGAAATGAATCCTGGATATTCTTCGAACTTCATTGGTAAAGGGAAGGTGATTAATGCAAAGGGTGATAAGGTAGCGGCAGTAGCAGCGTACGTAGAAGGAGCAAAGGTGGCGAAAGAAGCTGGTAATGCAAAGAAAGTGACTGAGGCCAAAAAAAGAGCTAAGCAAGCTGTTGGAAAGTTATTTGCTGCTAAGAAATATGCTGATGCAATTACCGCAGGTAATACAATAGCAGAATTCGAAAGTATGCCAGAAGTCATGTACTATGTTGCAAGATGTCAGGTAGAAGAGAAAGACTTCGAAGGAGCTTTGGTTTCTGCTGATAAGTCTATCACTGCTGGGGAAGCTGCGGGAAAAGTAGAAGGAAAGTTCTATGTTGCAAAGGGCCTAGCCTTAGAGGGTTTAGGAAAAAATGCCGAAGCGATCGCAGCTTACAAGAAGGTAAGTGATGGTGACTATATGGAGCAAGCACAGTATAAGATCAAGGAACTGGGAGGAAAGTAGTTTTTTGCCCAAGTACTTGATTAAAGATATCAAACCGCTAGTTGAGAGACTAGCGGTTTTTTTATTTGGTAAATGCTGCCTTAGAAAAAGATTCGACAGATCTTCCTATCTTGTCAATTCTAAAAAGAAAAAACTCTATGAAGTCTATAACGTGCTTATTTCTTCCACTTGTTCTCATCATCAGTTGCACCGAATCATCAAGTGTTAAGAGTCAGAAATTGGAAACCTCTACTAAGATGAAGGCCCTAATTATTGATGGGCAAAATAATCACGGCGTGTTTCCTAAGACGACCATGATGATGAAGGACTTCCTTGAGGAAACAGATCTCTTCGAGGTAGAAATCAATCGGACAAAATACATTTACCAGGGTCCGCATCATAATAAGATGGAAGGAGTAGACAGCATCCAACAACTAATAGAAATGTATCCACTAGCTGATAAGCAGACTTATACATCCACTGAAAAGCCGCAGGCAGATCCTGAGTTTAAGCCAGATTTTTCCAAGTATGACTTGGTTGTTTCTAATTTTGGGTGGCAGACTGCTGATTGGCCTGAGGACACAAAGGCAGGTTTTGAAGACTTTGTAAAAAGAGGCGGAGGCTTCGTGCTAGTTCATGCTGCAAATAATGCATTTGGGGATTGGAAGGAATACAATCAGATGATTGGAGTAGGAGGTTGGGGAGGACGAACTACGGAGTCAGGTCCCTACATTTATTACGACAAAGAAGGGCAACTCCAGGTGGATCCTTCAGAAGGTCCATGTGGATCACATGGTCCGCAATTTGAATTTGTAATCGAAACGAGAGCACCTGAGCACCCGATAATGAAGGGTCTTCCAGCTCAATGGTTGCATACAGCAGATGAACTTTATGATAGGATGCGTGGACCAGCTGAAAATATTACTGTACTAGCAACGGCCTTTTCTGATAAGGAAGGAAATAGCCCACCATGGGATAAAAAAGTGTCCGGTACTGATAGACATGAGCCCATGTTGATGGCTGTGGAATATGGCAAGGGACGGATCTTTCATACCGTCTTAGGACATATGGACTTTTCGATGGAGTGTGTGGGCTTTATGACTACCTTCCAACGCGGCTCAGAATGGGCAGCAAGTGGCAAGGTGACACAGAAGGTTCCCGGTGACTTTCCTAAGGAAGATGCAACAAGCGCAAGACCTTGGGGAAAGTAGCAATTCTAGAACTTGGCCTGGTCACACGTTTTTTGGACCAGATTTTTCAAGGATTGGCAGAAATCGAACTACCTGTTGAGCACCTGGAAATGGATCATCTATGCTATCGTGTAGAGAGTCTAGAGCGCTACTATGAGATTAAAAGAGACCTAGAGCAAGAACATAGGGTTCTAGGAGAAAGTGAAATAGGTGGTCGGCCCATTGTGAACTTCCTACTTGCAAGACCATTGAGCTATGGAAATCGCCTCATCAAAGTTTTGGAATTGCCGGCTCCAAAACCTACTAGTTCATACAAGGAAGGATATGAACACGTAGAATTTGTTACAAATCAAAGCCTGGAGGCATTCATTGCAAAACACCAACATATTAAATTTGATTTAAGCGGCTTAGGCAAGAAAAGAAACAGGGAGGTAAGATTATCTCTTGGCTCTGTGAATGTGAAGTTTCATGAAGAAAGTCTCCTTAAAATAATCAAAGAAGAACAGCAAGACATCACGAATTTATAACATTTCGTGGTCTTGTCCGGCCGCCATCACTTGGCAATACTTTACATCTTTTAGAGCAACTTATTTCGAGCTTTGGACATTTACAAATAGGGGATAGAACCCTTCTTTTCAACTACTTAAGTAGTAATGTGTATTCAAATTGAAATATATAGTAAATGAAAGTAACCGTAATTTTTGTGAGCTTACTCATTTTGTTAATGAATGCTTGTGTAGGAGATGACTTCGTTGATGATAGAGTAGATCCAATTCTTAGAATAACAAATCCCGTCGATTCTATTGCTATCGACTCATCCTTCCAATTTGAAATTATTTATTTGAATAATGTAGGGAAGGAGGAAGAAATAAAGGCGGATTGGTTCTCTTCAAATGAGGAAATTATATCGATTTCGAGTGATGGACTTGCAACAGCAATGGAAGCGGGTTCTGCTGAGATTCGCGTTGAATACAATTCCGAGGAAGGTTTATTAGTGGAGGAAATGACAGTTGCTGTAGGAGCACGCACAGTGGTTGAGGAAGCCGGAGCAAGGAGTGGATTAGTAAGTACAACAAGCTCATATAAATTAACAGGAGAGTTTACTATGGAGCTCAATGGAGATGGGGACCTTGTACTAGCCTTCGGTGATGATTACGAGGCCTCAACTGCGCTTCCAGGCTTATTTATCTACCTCAGCAATAATCCCAATACGATTAGTGGCGCACATGAGATTCAAGCCGTAGAAGTATTTGATGGAGCTCATAGCTATACAGTTTCCGATATTGGATTAGATGACTATGGATATGTGCTGTATTTTTGTAAACCGTTCAACGTGAAAGTTGGACATGGAGAAATCGAAGAATGATGAAAAAGCTACTTTTAGTTTGCATTTTGTTGACGGCAATCGGAAGTGCACATGCAGGAGGTCCTTGGCCGCAAAAGAAGGGTAAGGTCTACTTCAAAGTATCAGAATGGTGGCTAGTTTTCGACAAGCACTACACGGACCAAGGTCTGATTGACCCCAATATTACTACTGCCTTGTTCAATACTACTCTTTATGGAGAATATGGAATTACGGACCGATTAACTGCGACCGTATATGCCCCCTTGCTTAGTAGGAACGTGATGAACAATTTGGTCTCAAGTACGAACCAAGAGGTCCTAGTCCCTGGTGAGGCGATCAATCGCATTGGTGACATAGATCTAACAGCTAAGTTTGCTATCAGCCGATCTTTTCCTGTAACTGCTAGCTTGACTCTGGGATTACCCACGGGTGTTCCTTCAGCGGGTACGGAAGGAAACTTGCAAACAGGAGATGGAGAATTTAATCAAATGCTACAAGTCGATGCAGGGCAGGGATTTAAGCTTTCTGAGAATACTTCTGCTTATTTAAGCAGTTTTGTGGGGATTAATAACAGGACAAAAGGATTCAGTGATGAATTTCGGTATGGGCTTGAAGCAGGACTAGGGCTCATCAACGACAAGTTGTGGGTCATCGGTCGACTCAATGGTGTTGAGTCTTTTCAAAATGGTTGGGGAATTGTCTCCGCGTTGAGCAAAACTGA
>CAZMYK010000251.1:0-6167 GCA_964570435.1 uncultured Saprospiraceae bacterium
CCTCCCCTAGCCTTTTCGATAGCTTCCTTAACCTTGGGAGCCGTTTGCCCAATGTACTCACCTACTAGGTCTACACGATCTACTTCATGGACATGCCCCTTGGTAAGTAATCCCATTTTTCTATAAATCAAGCCCATTAAGCGGGCAACTGTAGTTTTACCTGTTCCAGGATTTCCTTTGAAAACAGAATGAACATTGATATCATCTTTTTCTTGAAACCCCTTCTCCTTTCTAAGTTGCAAAAACTTGATGTATTGAGCGTGCTCCCTTACTTGCTTCTTAATGTGTTGCAGACCTATTAAGCCATCCAACTTTACCATTAACTCCTCGAAGGTCTGGCTTTCTTCTTCCCCTGGGGTCAGAATTACCGGCACCCTACTGTTAGGAAGTTGCACCATCGGAATTCCTTCCTCGAAACCCTCACCTACCATGAAGGGCACTACTGCAATCAGACTATTCATGAAAACCAGCTCGACTGTATATCTTCCCTCTCTCCAGGACCCCTTAACATTAGAACCCCAACCAGCACTAATCTTTATTTGCTCATCATCTTCTTTTACAGTCTGCAATCGATTCACCTGTCCCTTAAGCTCCCGCGCCTCATTGTAGAACTTCGCAAAAATTTCACAGTGCCACTCCTCCTTCCTATTTTTATTCTGAAGAACAATTTCATTGTATATGTACCTGGTCTCCTCCCCGGAAAAATCAGTAAGGTAGGTTCTGTCAGGTTCATTGACATCGTCGTACTTTCCTTCATATAACTTGAGAGATTCTAAGTCGAAGTAGAGATTATCAGCTGCATCCTTTTTGGCACCTACATCCTCAACATAGAAATATTTTGTTGCTATTTTTTTGCCGTCGATGTAGGCTTCCCAAAAGTAAGTGCCTTTCTTCCAGAAAACCCCTTCCTTCTTGTTCCCCCAGCCCTCTCTAATGTATACAACATTATCATACTTACTCACCTTCCTCTTGAAGCTAAGTGCACAGACTTCTTTCTTAGTATTAATCGAATCAAAACACTTAAGCTCAATATTAACTTCCCAAACAGAGCGATCGAATTCCTTGTTGTGAAAGGATAATTCTGCATAAATATATGAGGTCTCAAATCGATCAAATACCTGGCGGTATTTCTTTTTGTTGTCTGCCAGCCACTCAGTAGAAGAGTAGACCATCAACTCCCTAAACTTATATTTTGGGGCCTCTTTTATCTCATTTGTATCTGCCATGGATAGGTTATTCTCCAGTTAATGTAAGAATTTTTTCTAATATTAACATTCAACGCTCAGTGTCTCGAAAACGTTTCAATTGCGAAACGATCAAAAACTCCAGAAATGTATTCTTAGGTACAAATTCGTTGAAAGTGTGATCGTTGCCCGCACATCCGCTTTGATTGTCAAGCATTTGTTCCAAAACAACACTTGTAAGGCCTGCTCTGGAACAGACCCCTACCTTGAATAAAACAGAATGATGATTCGTAATTATTACACCTAACCAGGTCTGTACGACAAGTTCTAAGAGCAGGGCCTGAACTATTAAGATTGTTGGGGAAAGTGAAACAATTCATAATACTTTTGCGTTGCTTAAAACAATACAAAAAATATCATAGCTTTGCGGCTTATTACTATGGCGAAAATTACATTCACATTTGAAGATAAGGACATTCCTACTAAGACAGTTGAGAATGCTGAGGAAGGATATTCTCTTCTTGAAATCACAGAGGACCACGATATTCACTTGAACCACAATTGCGGTGGCGTATGTGCTTGCAGCACATGTCATATCTACGTGGAAAAGGGTGAAGATGAATTAGAAGAAATTTCTGACAAGGAAGAAGACTTTATAGATCGGGCAATAAATCCACGACTAGAATCAAGGTTGGCTTGCCAATGCATTATTCTTAGTGAGGACGCTGTGATCGAGGTGCAAATACCGGATCAGAAACAAATTATAGGACACGAACACTAAGCATTATGGGTTTCGAAAACTTAGATGACATGCCCTATTCATGGGCAGATCATGAAGATATAGCAATGAAATTATTCGACAAGTTTGGCGATGATTTTACAGAAAGTAAGATCTATCGAATAAGGTTCACAGAACTTATAGAGTGGGTGCTGGACTTACCTGGATTCGAAGGAATAAGAGAAGATTGTAGTGAAGGGCATTTAGAGCAGATTCAAGCTAAATGGGTGTACGAATGGCGGGACAACCAATAGTTTTCGACAAGTTTAAGAAAATTGACACGCTCATCTTCGATGTTGACGGTGTCTGGACAGATGGTTCATTGTTGGTTACTGAAGAAGGACATCTTCTAAGGACAATGAATAGCAAGGATGGGTACGCAGGTCGTAGGGCTGTATTGGCAGGATATAAGATGATCATTATATCTGGAGGCCATTCTAAGGGCGTAGAGGACCGACTTTCTAAACTAGGAATGACAGAGGTCCATATCAGCATCAGAAACAAGATTGAGTTATTCGAGGAAATGGTTGCAAGGGGTCTTGTTAATCCTAAAACTACCCTCTATGTGGGAGATGACTTACCTGACTGCAAAGTTCTTAAAGCTGTTGAACTATCTTGCTGTCCTAAAGACGCCGTTCCAGAACTCTTGGAAGAGTGTGACTATATTTCTCCCTATGGTGGTGGAAGAGGTTGTGTAAGAGACATCATAGAACGGGTGATGAGAAGTCAAGGAAAATGGTAAAGATGGTAAGGCCTGCGAACATCTTCATTGTAGGAATTACAATGATGATTTTCTGGTTTTTTCTAGTTAGGCCCGCCTTGCTGAACAACGAGATTCTTCCAGCCCTTGATCATCTGCGTTTTTCGATTCTCATGTTGATGACCCTCCTAGTAACCGCTGGAGGCTATGTGATTAATGACATCTTAGACCAAGAGACTGACCGTATAAATAAACCGGAAGAGTCCTTAGAAGGGCGTCACATAAGCAAAAAATCTGCACGGACCTTCTACTTGATTTTGAACATACTCGCCCTTAGTTTAGCTGGTTTCCTCCTTCTTAAAACGGGCAATTTTAATGTTATGGCCTTGTGTGCTGGATGTATCTTGATCTTGTGGTTGTATTCAAGGTATTTGAAGTCGAGCATTTTGATGGGAAACGTAATTGTTTCCCTGTTAATTGGTCTTGTGCCCTTTATTTTCTTAATCGTTGAAAACGATGCCCTTGTCAAATTGCAAGGTTCAAATGTGCTCGTCTACAACGACGTTTTCTTAATAAGTATCAGCTTCACTTTGTTCGCCTTTTTCGCCAACCTTATTAGAGAAATTGTCAAAGATTGCGAAGACTATGAGGGAGATCGCTCAGCCGGTATTCTCACGATCGCGACAGGATTAGGCTATAAGAAGTCGGACCTATTTAGTCAAAGTTTAACTGTGATTCTTTTTCTACTGATTACAGCATGGTTCTTCATTAGGGATCTTGGCTTCTTATCCTGGGAGGCCCTAGCCTATCTATTGCTAATGATCTTGCCTGTCTTTTTCCTATTCTACTTATTGACTAAAGAACCTATAGGTAGAGACAAATATACTCCGATCAGTAAGCACTTAAAGCTGCTAATGGTTTTTGGTCTTATCTACCTCCTAATCCACCTTTACATCAACTACCATGGTTAAAATATACTTAGCATCCAAGAGTCCAAGAAGGAAAGAAATTTTACAAAATGCTGGATTCGAATTGGAGTTGGTCGACATAGACGTTGAAGAGACCTATCCTTCCGATCTTCCAAAAGAAGAAGTAGCAGAATTTCTTGCTGTCAAGAAGGCAGATGGTTTAAAAGATTTGCCAAATGACGGATTATTACTCACTGCAGATACAATAGTCTTGCAAGACGGTGAAATCCTAGGAAAACCAGAAAGCGTAGAAGATGCTAGGACTACCTTGCGAAAGTTATCTGGTAAAAGGCACCAAGTAATAACTGGCTTTTGTCTAAGAGACATGGGACAGAGCAAGTCCTTTTCTGATGTGTCTGAGGTTTTCTTCGCTACACTTACTGAGGCAGAGATCGAAAACTATGTTCAATCCCCCGATCCACACGACAAGGCTGGTTCTTATGGAATTCAAAGTGGTCTGGGGATGGTGGCTGTAGAAAAAATTGTAGGTAGCTATTTCACCATCATGGGCCTACCTATTCACCGAGTATATGCCGAAGTCATGTCCTGGGAGCAGAAAGCCTGAGGCACTTCCATTCACCTCGAGATCGGGTACTGAGGTGCTTAAAGCCAGCATTGAGATAAGCAGATAGTACCAATTCTTCATCCTCTAACAAAATACCACTAAGGAGCACAATGCCACCTGGTACTACAAATTTTGCGAGTGTTTCAGCTGAGTCCAATAAAACTGCACGATTGATATTTGCGAGCACGACATCAAATTGCTTTATCGGTACTTCTTGCAAAACCTTTTGTTCCACTTCTATCTGTTCACAGCTATTAATCTGAGCATTAAGAATTGCATTTTCCACAGCATTCTCTTCTATGTCTATGGCAAACACATTACTTGCCCCTAACTTTTCGGCAAGAATTGATAGAATCGCCGTGCCACAACCGAAGTCAAAAACACTTTGTTCGCTCAATGTAAGGTCTTGCATTTCAGCCATCATCATATAGGTCGTTTCATGATGTGCTGTACCAAATGCCATCTTCGGTTCTAAAATTAAGTCAATAATCTCTTGATTAGGAAGTGGGTCATGGAAGGGTGCTCTAACGTAACAAAAATCACTGATTAGGACGGGCTGGAAGCTAGATTCCCAAACTGCGTTCCAATTCTGATTAACTATAGTGCTTACTTGCAAGTCGTAATCTGCAAATTCTCCAGCGACTTTCTTCCATTTGTGTTCTTCGAAGTAGGCTACAAGATGTTCATGGCGTTCTTCCAGGGAAGATGCGCCCGACTGATCAAGTTGGTATGCGAGGACATCTCTATCTATCCCTTCTGGAAGCAAGAAGGCAACTTCCAAGTAGCTCGTCATCTATTTCTGCTTTGAAGCTTTGAGTGTATTCATCAAGAGAGAAGTTACGGTCATTGGCCCAACCCCTCCTGGTACAGGTGTAATATAAGCTGCTTTCTCAGCTACTGCATCAAAGTCGACATCGCCCACCAGTCGGTATCCAGATTTTCTACTATCATCGTCTACTCTATTAATACCAACATCTATGACAACTGCACCTTCTTTCACCATGTCTGCGCCAACAAAGTTAGGAATACCAATGGCAGCAATTACAATGTCTGCTTGGCTGATTTCACCTGCCAAGTCTGCAGTACGAGAATGAGTTAGGGTAACAGTGCAATTCCCGGGGTTTGCCTTTCTAGAAAGCAATATGCTCATCGGAGTGCCAACAATATTACTTCTACCAACTACGACACACTTTTTTCCTGAAGTTTCTATCTTATATCGATCAAGCATCTGAATGATACCATAAGGTGTAGCAGGGAGGTAGCAGTCAAGTCCTTGAGCCATTCTACCGAAATTCACAGGATGAAAGCCGTCAACGTCCTTCCTTGGATCGATGGCCAAAGTCACCTTGGTTTCGTCAATGTGGTCAGGAAGAGGCAACTGTACTATAAATCCATCGACGTCATCGTTGTCATTTAATTCTTGGATCACCTCTAGCAGTTCGTCCTCTGAAATACTAACATCTTTTTGAATGAGAGTAGACTCAAATCCTGCAAACTCGCATGACCTTACCTTATTTCGCACATACGACCTACTTGCTGGATTATCACCAACTAAGACTGCCGCTAAGTGCGGTATGTTTTGTCCCTTAATCCTAAGCTGATCTACTTCTGCTTTGATTTCTTCTTTAATTGTTTGCGCTAGTTGCTTACCGTCTATAATTTCCATAAGGTTCTATAGTGAGTTGCAAAGAAAAGAAAGATTCAGTGATATGATGGAAGAAAAGACAAGGAATAAAAAAAGACAGGAGACTAACACTTCTAAAGCCTCCTGCCTATTTTCTTTTTATAATTGATTATAAAAAGACGGGGTCAATGACACCCTAAACACCTTTAACTTAAAATATCCGAAAAGAAAAGATTGGAAGCGGCCAATTTGAGAACTAGAAACCAACTAGGAGACCGTTTTTCATCCATCTTTTCACTTCATTCTCCGTGTAAAAAGATAATGATTGGATAATATCATGTGTGTTGA
>CAZMYK010000252.1:0-6162 GCA_964570435.1 uncultured Saprospiraceae bacterium
AGATCGGCGACTGGCAGCAATAACATAGCAATCGGAAAGGCCGCTCTTGGAATTTCTACCACAGGAGAAAATATTGCTGTAGGAGATTCGGCCTTATACAGCAGCGGCCAAGGAAATTTTTTCCCCTTCCAAGGTACTAGAAACACTGCCCTTGGATACAAATCGCTCCGACAGAACCGAACAGGAAGTAATAATGTTGCTACAGGCTATCGGGCCTTGTATCATAACACAAGCGGTTCGAACAATACAGCTATTGGACCTTTTTCCTCAGAGCAAAGCACTACAGGTTTCAGCAATGTATCCATCGGTTCAGTTTCGCTGGTTGCCAACGAATCTGGTAGCAACAATGTCGCAGTTGGCTATGAATCTGGTAGATTTGCTGAAGGTAGTTCAAATACGTTCCTGGGTAGTAAGGCTGGAGCCAATAATCTCGGTGGCTCAGGAAACATCTACATTGGTAATTCTGCCGGTGAATTCAGCGACGAAAGCAACAAACTGATTATTGCAAACAATGCTATCTTACCGGCCTTTATCGAAGGTAAGTTCGATGATAAGAAACTAGCTCTTGCGGGGTCTCTGCAGATTGCTGATGATACAATTACCGATCACGGTATTTCTGACAAGGGTCTGATGCGGTGGAATGACGAAGCACTAAGTGGAACAGGTGATTTTGAGGGTTATACAGGAAGTCAATGGCTTTCATTTACGAGAGCTAATGCATCCATGAACCCTTGTGAGCATGGGACGCTAATAGATACCATACCATTCGTTATCACAGAGCCAGGATACTACTATCTCGAAAAGAACCTTACCATGGATGTTGCCAGTTTCCCGAGAGTGGGAATCAGCATCGATACGAGCTTTGTAACGTTAGACATGCAGGGCTACGTGCTCCAAGGTACACGAGGGACACTAACGCAATTCTTTACAGGGATAGATGTGAATAGGTCAGGTATTAGTGTGCTTAATGGAACTTGTACAGGTTGGGATTCGGGGCTAATCATGAATGGAGACAATAATTCTGTTAGAAATTGCAATTTTACAAACAACGCTTTTGGAATGGACATTGGGGGCGATGTGAATTGGGTTAGCAATTGCGATGTTAGTTTCAATTCTTACCGGGGATTGAGGGTGGAAGGCTCTTCAAACGTAATTGATCAAAACACCGTTTCAGATAACAATCCCAGTGGCATATTGAATGGACCATCTAACAGTATCACCGGGGGATTGACGCTTGGTGGAACTTCAAATTACATATCGAAAAACACTATCGCCAACAATAAGCAATACGGAATAAGAATAGGCGGGAGGAATATTCTAGTGGGGAACGTAGTATCTGGTTCGATTAGTGGAAGTCCAAGTAGCACTTACTATGGGTACTACCACGTAAATGGTGGTCAGGCTTTCACGGGTGCATGGCGAGATAACTATGGTTACAACAACGACCAGAATGTATTTGGCGTTACTCCGCCTCCTGAAAGAAGCTTGAATAATTGGATGTGGTAGGCAAATTTCCCTTGTCATATTTATTGCACTTGGAGATTATGGCTTACCTTGCTTAAGATAACTTGCCGAAATGAAGAATGTATTTCTCATTCTACTAGCCTGCTGTGCAGCAGTACTCGCTCATTCTCAAGCAACGGCAGAAAATGAAAATCCATCCAAGACTATGACTAAGACCTCCATGCTAGGGCTAAGAACAACGATCTACAAGGTGGATGATATGAATAAAGCCAGAGACTGGTATGCCAAGGCCTTCGAGACCGAGGCTTATTTTGATGAACCTTACTATGTGGGCTTTAATATCGGTGGCTATGAGTTAGGGCTGCAACCTGAGGAAGGTCCAAGGGCTGAAAAAGTAGAAACTGTCATTTCCTATTGGGGTGTAGAGCGGATCCAAGAAGTATACGATCGATTGATTTCTGTTGGAGCGAGTGAGAATGAAAAGCCTTACAATGTAGGTGGCGAATTGATGACAGCTACTGTCAAGGATCCATTTGGGAATCTTATTGGGCTGATTTACAATCCATATTTCAAGTTGAAGGAGTAAAATGCTGACCATTTAAGTAGAAAGAAATGTGCAAGAGTAAGGCACTTATAAGTCTGAAGCTTTAAAACAGTGAGGGATGAGGTTTATAGAAAGCAAAGTCAAAAAGACAAATCTTTTGGACCTCTAAATCCTGAGCTTCTTTTGATGCTTGCAATTCAACGAAATTTTCAGTCATAGACACGTAATTGACTAACGAAGCGTTATTACTTTCAAGCTAGTCCATGAAAATTCTTATACAATTAATCACTATTTCTATCGCACTTATTAGCTACACAGCTTGTAGTCCTCCTACTTCAAGCGGAAGGCAGCTAGATTGTCCTAAGCTAACGAAGATCTTGAACAACTCAATCCTAATTGCCGATACTACTGCTAACTACCTTTCGCTCCGTATTTATACGATAGACAATGGCACTGCAAGTGCTGGATACCCAAGTTCAGAGGTTTCACATAACCTGCTGCTGGCTATTTCCGGTTTTGATGAAGCACCAGATCAGAACCTATTTGAAATAGGACCTTTTTATGATCCGAGGTTTGTCGAGTGGAATATCATGGAAGATGCACAGCGATTTTCTATTGACTTTCTAGAATTTGGTTCGAGGCAGGAAAGGGAATATGCAATAGAACTTGGAGAGCTTACAGAAATTCGTAATCAATAACTTAAAGATCATGAAGAAGGTAAATTTTGTTTTTTTATGTTTACTACTAGCTTGTCCGTCGTTTGGACAAAGTAAAAATTTTATAGACCAGCCTTACCTTGAAACCACAGCCAAGGTTGATACCCAAGTTACTCCAGATCGAATCTATCTATCCATAATTATTTCTGAACGTGATGCGAGAGGAAAACTAACATTGGAAGATCTAGAACTTGCGATGATGAAAGCGCTTGAGAATAGAGGTGTCGACCTAATGAAACAAGTAAAGCTTTCCGACCTCTCTAGTAATTTTAAAAAGTACTTCTTGAGGAAGAAAGACATCCTAAAGTTAAAGTCCTATGAATTGCTCGTCTATGATGCCAAGACAGCTGGTGAAGTGATTGCAGACTTAGAGCTTGCAGGAATTTCGAATGTTGATTTGGCACGAATGGAATATTCAAAACTCGAAAAATTGAGACTAGAAATGAAATCTCTAGCCGTAGCAAAGGCAAAAGTACAGGCTTCGGCGATGCTTCAGCCGCTAAGTCAAACTGTGGGGAAGGCTATTTATGTCTCAGACATTGATTCAGGTTTTGTCCATGTTCTAAATGCCAAAGCTAGTGGTATGACAGTAAGGGGAGCCACAAGTATGAGGGAAAAGAAGGGTTATTCTGCCCCCGCCATCGAATTCGAAAAGCTAAAGGTAGAAAGTGAAGTGAGTGTCAAGTTTTTGATCAAGTAAATCTATATTTACTTCGAATCAAAATATCCCTTCACTAAGGTTACTATGAGCAAGACCTTCTTTGGATCTGCAAAATTGGCAGACGCTCTCCGAATCTCGATCTTGATGAAGACCGTCTACATCGAAGCATATGCGACCGAAGGAATTACTTTCGAGTATGCTAATTTCATTGAGAAGCGGTTTTCGACCGAATACATTAGTGATTTAATCAGAGTGGAGCCAGATCGAATTCAAGTGGCCTACTTCAACGGAAACCCCATTGCAGTTGCCGAATTGTTATTCGAAAGCAAGTGCCGAATTAGGAATATGGAGGTAGCTGAATTAAGTAAGCTCTATGTTCTGCATAGATTTAGTGGCCAAGGCATCGGAAGGCAGCTCCTCAGAACTTGTGAGGAAGTGCTGATCAAAAAGAACTTTCGAGAGATCAATCTTGAAGTCTATGCAGAAAACTTGCGAGCCATTGCCTTCTATGAACGGCAAGACTACCAAAAGCTAGGTAGGGTAGATTTTCCCATGGAAAAGAATACCTACGAAAACTGGGTAATGAATAAAAAATTGATTTAATACTCTGGCAATCATATACTCGGATCTCGAATCTTATGTCAGTAATTGATGATCCACCAGGTGGACCCACCATCGCTCTGGACTACCATCGTCGTTGTCATAAGACCAATAGGTGACGTCGGTACTGGGTAGGAGGGCATACCTTCGATATTTCCAACAGCAGCTTGTATTGAGTTGCCTAGTCCAATAAACTTCAAGACATAAAGTCTTCCCTTACAAGTAGCTGGGTCCGGCAGCGTGATACTTGAAGAAGGAGAGGTCATCACCACTGTGTAGTCATTTGCTGTTGGACTATAGGATGCTAGTGCACTTGTGACAATTGGCAGCGCCATGCTGCCTTGGACATTCAACTTCGACGAAGGAAGTCCACTACTTCCTATGGTCACAGTACCTGAAGCCGAAGTAAATAAGTCACTACCAATCACATCCCAGTCTTCATCATCTGGTACGGCTTGCCATATGGCTAGGCCATTTTCATCTGAAGTCATTACATGCCCTTCACTTGGACTTGCAACCATCTTGAATTGCTCGGCTTTCACTACTCCGATAACGTCCACCTTTTCTTCAGGTGTATTCGTGCCTACTCCAAACCTCATATTCTCTGCTTCGAAAGTCGCGTACTCTGTATTGCCACTTAAGATTTCAACATCGTACGTAGGTCTAGTTTCAAGCCTCAAATTGGTCAGCGGTCTCACATACATATTCGCTCCTGCATATATTTTGTTGAAACGATTGGCAAAATAAAGCGTGTCTTGCACGATTACATCACCAGCTACTTCTAGCTCTTCAATAGGGTTTTGCACACCGATCCCAACAGTGGCTCGCGATCCATCGAAGGTCACAAAGGTGGAGTCCCGATTTTGAAAAAGGAAGTCGCCGATTCGATTGGCTTGAAATCGAATGTCCTTGTCAGAAATGAAGTTCATTGTATCTTCCTTTACGGAGATGTGATAGTCTCTGTCAGCAAGCATTAGGCTATCCCTTATGTATGAGCTTCCTTCTACATTTAGCAAACCCTGTGAGCTGCTGTTGTAATTCCCTATGGATACCTGACCATTTCCATTAATTCGCAGTCTTTCCTGGTCAGCGGTGCCAAAGTAAATTGCCTTGTCATTAATTACATTGACCAATATCCCCTCATTCTGATTACCTGAGATGCTTTCGAAGTTCCCTTGCCAATAGGCTAGGCCATCAGCTGGGAGGCTACCACCTAGGAAGCTGGCGGTAGTGGTGGGCCCATATTGGCCAATAACTGATTCAACGCCTGCTGCCTGTATATGAAATTCACTGCGTTCGTCTTCAGAGCTTAGAATTACATTGAGTTGCTCAGCATTGCTAATTTGAAATGGAGCTATCGGCTCACTCGTACCAATGCCAACACTGTCAGTGATGTTGAAGAGCTTATTATTAGCAGAGGTCCAGTAGGAATTTTCTTGGAAGAGCTTGGTAAATGGCCTTTCGTAGACCACACCGTCTTTATTCTTTACAAGTACCGTATCTAGGTCTGGAAGTTCATTCAGGCCTACTAATCTAAGTGGGTTGCTTCCGAAAATACTAAGCTCATGAGTCACCTGTGAAGCTAGGAGGCTCTTTCCTATCCCGACATTGCCATTGTTAAATAATCGCATCTCTGCACCACCAGAACTTAAGGCCCCAGATTTTAATCTTAGATCTCCAGCTGTATTATATATGGATGATAGCGGCGTTGTGTGCTTCTCCAAAAATAGTCCTTGATCAGTTAGGGGCCCATGGGAAATCAAAATCTTGTTCGTATGAATAGAATCGTGGACATGCAAATTTTCCCTGGGAATTTCCGTCCCAATGCTCACCTGCGCATGTAGATAAATTGAGGAAGCAAGAAGAGATAACAGAAGAAGGATAATTTGACGCATCTTTTATGTATTTAGATGCGCTGAAAATGCCTCGGAATAAATATTGAGAAGAACTTTCTTTGGTGAAGAGGGTCGTTTTTCGAGTGAACGTAGGATGTAGATCCACTAGAACTTAATTTGCTTTACAAAATTGTGGCCAAGACGCTCGTGAATTATTAAAGCGCTGTTTATACTTTTTACAAATCTCTAGGCGTTTCTGCAAGGGACATTGTAGTTTGAAATAAGTATTTTCCTTAATTTTATACTATAGACATTTAGTTTATATATTCTACCTTATCTAAC
>CAZMYK010000253.1:0-6160 GCA_964570435.1 uncultured Saprospiraceae bacterium
TCGTTGGAGGAGTTTTTTTAGATCTTATTGATTGACCAAAGGGGAAACTTGTGCTCCCATTAATTGAATGGAATCTAATAATTGAGTGTGAGATAACCCGACATCCATTTGAAAACTAAATCTTGAAATGCCTCCCAATGCTTCACTATGGCGCACTATTTTTTCAGCGACTTCCTTTGGTCCACCTAGCACGATTGCACCTGAATCGTCAATTTGTTTATCAAATTGTTCTCTCCGCATTGGAGCCCACGATCTTTCCCTACCTACTTTGTCCATTGCTGTCTTATAACCAGGGTAAAAATCTTCGATTGCTTCTTCCTTGCTAAGAGCAACATAGCCAAATGAGTGCAGACCCACTTGGAGCTGTTCAGGAGCATAGCCAGCTAATTCTCCAGTTTTTCTATACAAGTCAACCAAGGGCTTAAACTTGTGTGTTTGGCCACCAATCACAGCTACCATTAGAGGCAGACCAAGGGCGCCAGCCCGAGAAAAAGATGCGGGAGTACCTCCAACTCCTAGCCATATTGGAAGCGGTTTTTGTATGGGTCGAGGGTAGATTGGCTGGTCCCGCAGTGGCGGTCGAAACAATCCGGACCAATTGACAACTTCGTTATCTCGAATTTTAAGCAAGAGCTCCAACTTTTCCACAAATAAGGCGTCATAGTCCTTTAGATTGTAACCAAATAAGGGAAAAGCATCTGTAAATGAACCCCGTCCAGCAACAATTTCAGCTCTTCCCTTGGAAATTAAATCCAAGGTTGCAAAGTTCTGAAAAACCCGAACAGGATCCGCCGCACTCAGCACAGTGACTGCGCTCCTCAAGCGAATATTTTGAGTTCTTGCAGCGGCAGCTGCTAAAATCATAGTTGGTGCCGAATCTAGGAAGTCCTTTCTATGATGCTCTCCAATTCCAAAGCTGTCCAATCCTACCTGGTCGGCAAGTTCTATCCTTTCTAAGAGCTCGGCAATCGACTTGGCATCACCTTCAGAATTGTCTTTTGCGTTGTGGTCAGCAGAGGCTGCAAAACTATCTATTCCAATTTCCATAAGCGTGAACTTTGTTCAATCTATTTCCTAATATTTACAAAAAAAGGCCCAGAACACCTATGACAACTAGCAATTAAGTCGCTGTACTAGTGGTCTTACTTCTCTTGAAATAGGCATAAAAACTAAGAATTATGGCAGTACCGGACACCAATGTCATAACAGTCCCAGGCACGAAGTTGACATAGCCCCCCAAGTCCATGAAGAGAAAGTATCCTAAATCAGCTAGACCTCCTGTCAATGCAGCAAGGAAGATCGCATTCTTATTGCCCTTCCACACATAGAAGCCACAAATAAGAGTTACGATACCAATCCAAAACAAATTGAAGCCATGCTGGCCAATGACTGCTCCTGAAGCCGCAGGGTAAGCAGCTTGCACAGCTGCCGGATCAACTGCATCAGCGATGCCTCCAACCGCAGCAGCGATGTCATCAGAAAGGATAAAGTTCATTGTCATGACACCAGCAAAAATATGCACGAGCCCCCAGATAATCCAAAGCACTGCAGCAATTATCAATAAAACGGAAAGGTTCTTCATCTTTTAATATTTTCAATATGAGTAAATGGTTGTGTAAAATTAGCTCACTAAAGACCAGTCTGCATTAATGTAGATTAAGACTTTGAATTTTCTGATGATTTTTTCTTTCGTCTCTCACCTTTTAAAGTACTTAAGGCTTCAGGAGTTATCCCCAGGTAGGAAGCAATCATACGTTGAGGTACACGTCCTGTAATGTCAGGGTAATTTTCTACAAAGTGTTCATAACGATCGATGGCTGATGCACTTAACAACATGATGATTCTCTTCTGAAGAACTGACAGTCGTTTTATGATTTTTTCAAATTCAAAATTTCCCTTGTGCTGCTTTTCAATTACCAGAACTTCACTATCTTCTAAGGCATCTATGAATAGGTCGGTAGGAAGTGAAGGAACCACATTATCGCTAAGGACCCAGCCTTCGGGAGCAAACATAAATATGTGTTCCCTCCCTTTAGCATCTATGAGATAGCTGCGTATCAAACCCTTCTTAATGAGGTAGACTTTAGAATTGAATTCACCGCTTCTTTGGATGATTTCCCCCTTCTTAAATTTTGCCTTTTTCACCTTCTTAGAATTAGAATGCAATAAGATAGTCTTCTTATTAAGAAGTTCGAAATTCTCAGAACATTTATCCGGAATTCAGTGCTAAATAATAACTATTTGGGTTTAATTTAGTACCCTAAAAAGGTTATAACTTTTTTAAAAAACAACTTGTTAGCACATGAAAAATTTATGCATTATTACTTTTTGTCTCATTGCAATTTTTCTATCCTCCTGTGGACCAACTGAAATTGAAGACCCTATCCTCGGGACATGGCAAGAAAGGAGCTATTCAACAGTGCCTATCCAAGAAGGTTTTGATCACTTATATAGAGAGGACGTCATTCCGATTCAAAAGGACACTTTGGTTTTTAGAGGTGATGGTACTTTTGACAGATATCTACCTTGGAACCTTGGTCTTGCCGAAGGAGAGTGGGAGTTGACTGAGGACTCTCTCCGCCTAATATTCTTTAGGGGTGCAGATGAATTCAATTACCGAGTGAATGCCCTACGTGAAGAGCACATGGTGCTTCAGAAAACGAGCGAGAGCCTACTTTTCCAACCCGAACAGTATGAAGAATACCAAGCACTAGGCATTTATGATGGTGAGAACTGGACTGTTGATCTTGATTCTCTTCTTGAGGCTGATGGCAATCGAGTTGATGTGAAGACCACTTATAAGTACGATAAGCAGTAGATCTTAAGGGCATTTGAGACGTAGGCAAAATACTTTTCTCTCCTCCGATTCCACCCGTAACTTGGGCGTCTATTCCCTAGGAATAAGATTTGTTGGCTTTCTAGCCAGTAAGGAAATAGGAGGAAGTAAGTACCTAAATGCTAACCAGCATGAATAGAATCTCATTACTTTAGGACGAATCCTAAGGTAAATTGCAAACGCCCAGCGTTCAAAATTGAAGCATCAAAGGGAAGGTCGTTGCTTGTCACTGCAACACGATCGCTGTCAACGTCTAGTCGAACTCTCTTCCTAAAGAAGATGCTAGTCTCTCTGAAGTTAACTTCTTGTTTTTGTGCGTATGGCAAGTAGTACGATCCTCTTATGTACATTTCACGATTCCTATTTAGTTCGATGGCCACCTCGCCTGATAATTTCAGATGACTTGTGCGGCTTCCATACAATACTCGAACTCGATCAGAGTTGAAGTTCTTATTCTCAATCCTAATTCCTTGTGGATCATTCATTACCGTACCTAGCACCCTAGCGTATCTATTTCTGTTGTGCTGTGCGACAAGTTTGAAGAAGACGGGTCTTTGCTTTGATAAATTAAACTGTACTCCTACCCCGCTGGATGATTCCCTATAGATCGTACGTCCAAAATCTCGGGCAAAGTCAAATTGCACAATCCATCTCCCATTGAATACCATGTTTAATCCTGTAGAGTAGATCGCTTCAAAGTCTCGTGCCGAGATCATGTTATCGATAGAAAGCAAGGGCTCATTGGTCTCCATTGCGAGGTATGACACTCCCAATTGTGTTTCTGGTGTCGAAAGCAAATGTGTTCCCAGCCCAAAGGTACTTTCTGTTCTGAAGCGTCTATTTCTCCTTCTTTGATTTTTTGGCTCAGAGATGACCATCGATTCAATATCAAATGTCTCTTCTTTTTCTTTAGCCTCCCTTTCAGCTTTAGCTATTCTTTCAGCAAGAGCTAAAGAATCTCTCAGTTCTTGGATTTCCTGCATTCTCTCTGGAGCAAAAACTTGTTCAGCCTTCTGAGCGTTCTTAAACTGCTGCATGCTCTCACTAAGCTTCTCACTCATGGGGACTGTGTTGTAAGATTGCCAGAAGTCTTCATCGTACTGTCCAGTCATATCCACAAACTCTTCATTGTCATCAATTCTCTCAAGGTAGGGAATGGGTTTTGCACGCTCTGTGTTAACTTGGGTCACTTTTATCTCGTTAGAAAACACTCCACCATCACGCCTTCCTCCTTCTCTCAATGCATCGCTGAAGTACCACTTACCATCCACTTGCTGGTAATTCACCACATACTTATTAAAGGTCCAACGTCCAGTATAGAGTGGGTAGTCATCGTATTTTCGTAGGCCCTTTTCTGTCACTTCGAATTCTGCTCTGATGAAGGCATAGCTTTCTTTTTCTATGTACACCCTCCCTCTAAGACGGGCATCCTTAGAACTGTACTTCGAGCCACCCAATATCATATTGAAGACCGACCTTTTCTTCTTTTTCTTCTTGATTGCACTTCCCTCTGGATCTTTGTCGAATCCTATCACATATACTTCACGATCATTGTATGTCGTAATACTCTCCACCCAATATTTATATGCTGGAAAGAAGTCTTCATCTATGAAGTCCTCCTTGTTCTTCACAAAGTCAAAGCGGTGACCAGCCATGTGGCCGGAGCTAAAGCCTCCCCTGATAATAGTATCAAGTGGATTCTTCAGGTTCAATTTCCTGCCTTGTACAAGACTAACCATCCCTTCCTTGCTGCTTTTATAGGTGTCTTTGTGGATGTTAAGGACCCCTTCTGCGAGGTAAACGTGTTGGTCAAGTGAGTCTGTCCGCGATTCTCGGTAGAAGCCAAGTACTGTAGTGGGATAGGTAGGATAGTTGTCAGGTATACGACTAACCGCCTTTCGAATGATGTTCTCTACCCCATTTTCGTCTACGATTTGAATTTCACTTAGACTATAGCTGGTGGGATCTAGATCTATCACCACCGATTCACCAAAGTCCTTGACTGGGCTTTTGAAGGTCTTATAACCAATTACTGACACGATTAGGTCAGAACTCAGGTAATAATTAGGCACCTTAAAAGTGAAGTAACCATAGTCATTAGAAGTGGTGCCAATGCCTCGCTCTGGGATACCTATGTTGGCATAAGGTACACCTTTTCCAGTGTCCTTATCCAAAAGTTGTCCGCTAATCACCTTGAAATCCTGGGCCTGTGCAATAGATAAACAAAAAAACAGGAACATTAGAGGTAGAATAGTCTTCATAGTTTTTTTTTGCTTGATGAATTTCCAAAAGGTTTTTTAGTACTTATCCACTCAAGGTGAATATTCCCATTTTTGTAGAGACGAAACAAGAATAAATTTTGTTACAATAAAATCCGACTTTTTGCTCCTGGAAGGGTATTATATATTCACTTTGATCATTTAGTGTTCTGGAAACGTAGTTTACTAAGTTCAGCACCTAAGCCCAATAAATTATAAAGAATAACAAGCCAGCTTATCGACCCTACTTCCAGTACTTACTATTTTCAGGTAGGTCATCTTACCCTGTTTAAATTACGTGACTTCTCCGAACACTCGATCAGATGATTGAAATTTTCTCAATCCCAATGTAGCAGAAGTAAGCTATCTTTGATACCATGGAACTCAAATACTTCAGACTCATCAAAACGATTGAAGAGGAGGGCAGCATAGCCAATTCTACTGAGCGTCTCTTCCTCACACAATCAGCCTTGAGCCACCAATTGCGCGACCTGGAAGAGCGACTAGGCTTCAAGGTTTTTCATAGGAAGAGAAATAAGTGGGAATTGACGCAGGAGGGTACAGAATTGTATAAGTTAGCCAATAGGCTTTTTAATGAGATCGACGAAGGGTTTAGTGCCATCCGACATATTAAAGATGGTTCTAAAGGATCTATAAAATTGAGCGCAGAGTGCCAATCCTTCTTTCACAGCATCCCTAAATTTATTCAAAAAATGGGCCTTTTGTACCCAGAAATTGAAATAGACATTAGTTTGGGTGCAACGCAGCAGACCATCGCCCAGGTGGAGTCTGGAGAAATAGACATTGCGATTGTCACCTCGAAACCCGAGTCTGGAGAACTTTCCAGCATAGCAGTTTTTAAGGACGAGATCTACGCCGTCCTTCATGTGGAGAATTCACTTAGTGATTTGGACTACCTGAACGCTAGTGATTTCTCAAGTGCTCACTTGCTCATTAATTCATTTCCACTTGAGAGTGTGGCAGTCTACCAGCATGTGCTAGGGCCAAGTAAGGTCATACCCAAAAAGATTTCTGCCATCCCTTATACTGAAATCACCTTGTCAAT
>CAZMYK010000254.1:0-6142 GCA_964570435.1 uncultured Saprospiraceae bacterium
GTATTTAACGGCTTTCACTTATGCAGGACTATTCACAACTAGCCCTAAGTGCTTTACGTTTTTCATCTTGTCCAGTTGCTCCTTATAAGGGCTCAAAGCCCTTTAAAGGAAAATTGTGCCAGATCTGTTTCATTGAAAGTTATCTTTTAGATTCGTCACTTCTTTCTGTAGAATGAATTAGAGCTACTTGAATGTCAGATATTTTCTCAGAATGTTATTCATTTCCTCGTTTTTCAGAAACCTACTTAGAAAACGGGCTTCTACTTTGCATTTGGATAATTTTAATCTCTAGACAATAAGCTAATGATAACTATGCCTTGTATAATCATAAGACAAATGTCTGTATGTTACAAACATTTGTCTTACAATATTATGACTGTTTTGCAACGAAGTACCATACTATTCGATGAAAACTTCTAATTACAAGTGACTACCTATTAAGCTTTCATAAAGTTTTCCTTGCTGCCTAGCTTAATAACAGGTAGACCTTCCTTTTCAAGCATTTTATTGATCTTATTCAAAGTCTCAATTTTTTCATTCATTTCCCCTTGAACTTTCTGAAGTTTGGCGTCAAATTGTTCCATATTCTGTATTTGACCTTTCGATGGAGTACCCGGATAACTTGCTACATCACCATATAGACTAGCAATTTTCTCCCTTAATTGAGGTTCTGCAGCACCAACATAGTTATCACCTGTCATGACGACTAAAGGCTTCTTGAAAACTGCTAGATCTTTGGATAAATCCCTAATTCCTTCCTTCAACTTCTTAGGCAAGTCAGAATTCTGCACTCCATCAAGTCCGCTTGAAATACCATCAGTCTGCGAAATAATGTACGCTAACTGTTCATTCATATTATAAAGTCTCATTGCTGCTTCGTAGCCCGCTTGCAGTTCTTCCGGAGAATGTGCAGAATTGGGATCTGGTTTTAAACTTACATCAGATTCATAAACTTCTTTGCCCTTTGTCATTCTCACTTTATAAGTACCTGGTGGCACCATTGGTGTAGAGAAACCTCCAAATGTGAATGTCTTTCCTTCTGCAATCTTGGGCATCTTATGTCTATAATTCCATTTAACAATATTGATCCCCTTGGATTTTCCTGGACTTAGGTCAGCAATCACCTTACCATCTTTATCCAAGACCTCGACCTTCATCTTGCCAAAAGTATGTCGCTTATTCAAGTAGTAAACAATCTCTGCCGAAGAAGTAGGATTTTCACCCACATATTCACCTGACATACCAAATCCTCCAAACCCTGATCCTCCTTCATCCATAATTCTCGCCTCCTTCTCAAAGAAATACACCTTATCATCTAACATCTCTGTATCAATCTGTCGAAGAGGGGTAACATCATCGATGATGATTACACCACGTCCATGTGTTCCCATGATCAATGCATTTTCACGGGCTTGCATCGTAACATGATGTATGGCAACCGGTGGTACATTGTTGTTAAAGTGCGCCCAATAATTTCCTCCATCTAATGTAATGTATAGACCTGTTTCTGTTCCCAAGTACAATAAATCAGGGTCCTCAAAGTCTTCTTGAATCGAACGAGCAAAACTTGGAATCTCTGAAGTTGCAATGTTCTTCCAGGACTTTCCGCCATCTATAGTTTTGTAGACATATGGATTGATATCATTCTGGGTGTGACCATCAAATACTGCATAAGCAACATTCTGATCATGGATACTTGGCTCAATATGGTAGCACCAAGTATTCTTTGGTAAACCAGTTAGGTTTTTTGTCACATTATTCCATTTTTCTCCCCCATCAAAAGTCACTTGAACGTTCCCATCATCAGTTCCTGCCCAAATCACATTTTCATCTAAAGGACTTTCTGCTATTGTGAAAACGGTACAGTGATTTTCAGCACCAGAGTTATCTGTGCTTATTCCTCCGCTTTCAGATTGATTCTGCTTTGACTTGTCATTGGTAGTTAAATCTGGTGATATTTTCTTCCAAGATTCACCTCTATCTTCAGATTTATGGACAAACTGTGAACCTACAAATAAGGCATCTGGGTTGTGTAGTCCGGTTGCTATTGGTGCATTCCAATTGAACCTAAGCTTGGGATCATTTTCTTCTGGATAAGGCTTGATGATTTTAGCTTGATTTCTTCTGACATCTACTCGCCAAACATTCTCAGCTCCCTGCATTTCCGAATAAACGATATTATTATCTTCCGGATGTGGATAGACCCTAAATCCATCACCTGCTCCCACAGACCTCCAGTCACTTGGTCCTATGCCACCATCTGATTCTGAAGTACCTATCCAAGAACCATTGTCCTGAAGTCCTCCATAGATCTTGTAAGGTGTCTGCTTATCTACTGTAACATGGTAGAATTGTGAAAGTGGCAAGCCCATGGACATTGACCAAACATTTCCGCCATCAAAACTTCTATACACTCCTCCATCACAGCCAAGCACAATTCGATCCTTATCGGTAGGATGAAAAACATAATCGTGAATATCCGGATGCACTCCACCTTGGATTCCTCTGAAAGTCTTCCCTCCGTCTTGACTTATCGTACCAAAAAGACCTGCTTTTGCAATTGTATTGGGATCATGTGGGGAAACCACAATCCTTGAAAAATAGAAAGGCCTGACCGTTAGTTCAAAATCATTGTTCGTTTGCTCCCAAGATTCACCACCGTTTTCTGATCTATAGAGTCCCTTCCCTTCTTCATCCTCAGTTTCAATTACTGCGTACAAAATATTCGAATCAGACGGTGCTAAGGCAAAGCCTATTCTACCCATTTTCCCTTCTGGGAAGCCATTGTGGATTTTGTCCCAAGATTGCCCACCATCTGTTGATTTGAAAAGTGCACTTTTGATTCCTCCAGAATTAAAAGACCATGCAGTTCTTCTAAACTCCCACATCGAAGCATATAAAGTATTGGGATCATTGGGATCCATAAAAAGATCGGAACACCCAGTACTAGCATCTCCCTGCAAAATATTCTCCCAACTTGCTCCACCATCTACTGATTTAAAAACGCCCCTTTCATTTGAATCTCCCCATAGCGGTCCAAGTACCCCTACATAAATTTCTTGATTGTTGTCTGGGTTAATCTCTATTCCAGCAATGCGTTCAGAATTTTCAAAGCCAATTTTCTTCCACTTCTTGCCTCCATCTTCACTTTTATAAAGACCATCGCCTATCGAAACACTATTTCTTGTCCAGATTTCTCCAGTTCCGACCCAAATATTCTTGTCAGGTTCAGTGGGATCAATGGCAATGGTGCCAATAGACTGAATGTGGTCATCAAATACGGGTTTGAAAGTTATGCCTGCGTCTTGTGTTTTCCAGACTCCGCCGCCAGCCGAACCAACGTAGAATGTATTTCCATCTGTAGGATGCATTTCTATATCAATGACTCTTCCACTCATTACAGCGGGGCCTATTTGACGGGCACGCATTTGCCCAAAAATTTTATCTCCTTTTAGGATCTTTGAATCTTGTGCTGAACCATAATCTGCAAAGCACAATAACAGAATAATTAAATATGGTAATCTCATAAATAGTAAAGTTGGCTTTTGCCTATCAAATACTCGAAATATCTGAAAGGCATAAATTAGGAATTTTACCAAGTGAATTTTAACACGCCGAAAAAATACATATGAATTATTCGCTTGAATTCAATGCAAAAACATAGTCATATCAGTAGATCTTTCGAAAGAACATACATCGTGAACCAAAATTTGATGTTTCGGATCGTTTAACTAACGCAGAATACAAGCTAATAAGCGCAGATATATTTAGCATATTAGATTTCAATTGATGTTAGACAGTTTTGATCTACTTTGGCATTGTAAAGTAACCTTCAGGTAGTTCAGGATTGATTTCCATCTTCTCAATAGCTACACTAAAAACTTCCGCTTCGTTCACTTTCTGAACCATTGTAAATGGAAAATAAATGCCTTCAACTTCTTCATAGTCACTGAAAAAAGTCTCAATTGTCGAACCCTTAGCCGGCCCTGTCAATGAATAATCAACTTGCTTGATAATTACACCACTTTCCTTATCCATGAAAAATTGAGAAACATTCTCTTCTTCTTTATCTCCAATCATTACTGGCTTTCTTGTCAATTTAATAATGTGACAATCAACCCCTTCAATCTCTTCTTCACCAGTCAATTCTATGGTATAGCCTTTCGATTCATAGTCTAAGAATGGATCCGGATAATCAGACTGAGCAGCCATTACTAGAGATTGTTCCGCATCCATTGCCTCAGCTTCCATTGTCATGAAGTTAACGCCCCAAGCAGTTTCACCATCAAAAGCCATCTGAGTAATATCTTTGCCTTGAAAGTTCATATCCATTCGCTGCATGTTAGGCGCAGCAGAAACCATTACTACTGGTAATTCCATACCTTGAGCTTTTGCCTTACATGTGGCTCTTGAAGATTTCAATGCCGCAATTTTTTCTTTTCCGCCTATTGTTTCGAAGTACATGTCGACTACTTCTTCAGCCGTTTGAGCATAAGCTGCATTACTAATAAGAAGACCAAAAAGTAAAAAGAATGTAGATGTTAGTTTATTCATATTTAGTTTTATAAATTAATTGATATTCTAAAAATAGAAATTTTGATGATTTGGTTCCGAGTGTCCTTAAAATATCGACGAGAAGAGGTAAAACGTCTTTCTAGGTATGGTTTATGAAGGATATCGAAAATAAAAGTTTGTGAAAAAAACATATTCCAAACAGTAGGAACTTACCATCACAGCTTCGGCAATTGAAGCTGGTAGAAAATGTCAGATACTATACAGGATGTCACAAGGTGCGGATCACACCGTCAATAAATTCCACCCTGAAGGGAAGTATTTGAAACGACTGGTTTCAAAAGTATGTTAAATTGCCTATCTTATCAGTGTTATGATTAAAATACTTTTCTTCCTATGCCTAGGATTATTATGCATTTCATGCCATACAACGAGGTCTTCTCCTATCGAAGAAAAAAGTGAGCTTAGGGCTGGACCGCACATCCTTTTTGCAAGCTTTCAATTTACGAATGACAATGTTTCTGTAGTGAGCAAGCTCATAACGAAGGGGCAGCTCAAGCCATCCAGGCAGGAGGATCGGCAACTTGCTGTGGAGGACTTAGTCCTTGTCGAGTTAGACATTGACAAGCAAATACTTGGTAAACATGAGCTTGAAAATCCGCGCCGCCGCAAAGTCGAGTATGTGAATGATGATGGAAAGTTGGAGTCCCAGATCGTTGAAGTGGCAGATGCACAATTTACCTTTAGAATTCAGCTACATGAAGACACACAAGTCCTAGACCTAAAAGAGTGGGATGGACAAAAGGAAATCAATTTAATGACTATAGACCTTAATGAATCATGAAAAAGTGCTCATTCGCAATAACTCTAATGCTATTGATTTGCAATTATAGTTTAGCCCAAATGTTTGAAGTAGAGACTCTCGTTAGTAATGGAGATATTGAGAAGTATATCAATATTGTTGTTCTAGGTGATGGCTACACGGCTAGTGAACAGGAGAAATTCGTGGCAGATGCGCAAGATTTCTCCGACTACCTGTTTACCCAAGAACCTTATAAAAACTACAAGGATTTTTTTAACGTATTTGCCATTAAGGTACCTTCTAATGAAAGCGGTGCAGATCATCCCGGAGATGCAACAGATGTAACGGAACCAGCCTTCGCAGTTCAAGAAGTAGACAATTACTTCGGTTCGACCTTTGATGGCTTCGGTATTCATCGTCTGTTGATTGTGGAAAATACAAGTGCAATTTTCAACGTTCTAGCAAGTAATTTTCCCCTCTATGACCAAGTGATTGTACTTGTTAATTCTCCACATTATGGGGGAAGTGGTGGTACATTTGCTGTTTCTTCCCTTAATGCATCTGCAAATGAGATAGCTGTACATGAAATAGGCCACTCATTTGTAGGTTTGATTGATGAATATTATGCGGGTGACATCTACTCAGCTGAGGGCATTAATATGACCGCAGAAACTGATCCAGAAATGGTAAGATGGAAAAACTGGATGGGCTATAAACAGGTAGGGATCTACCAGCACTGCTGCAGTGGTCAATCGGCCAACTGGTATAGACCGCACGAAAATTGTAAGATGAGATTCCTAGGTCCCGAATTCTGTCCGGTGTGTAAGG
>CAZMYK010000255.1:0-6134 GCA_964570435.1 uncultured Saprospiraceae bacterium
AGCTAGGCAGGATGAAAAACTTAAGGAAGTAAGCTCTATTTTTAAACATGCCTAAGAACTATTTAACATTTTCTGCCTAAGTTTCGTATCAACAAGCTTATTCAAAACGCTGTCACAAAATTGGAGACTTTCATTGAAACAAATCCGCCGAAATCTTCCCCTAAAGGGCTCAAAGCCCTTTAGGAGAGCAGCTGGGCAGTATGAACACGTAAGGAAGTAAGCTCTTTTTTGAATATGCCTAAGAACTATTTAACTGTTTTCTGCCTAAGTTTCGTAACAACAAGCTTATTCAAAGCAACGTCAGAAAATTTGAGACTTTCAATGAAACAGATTCGCCGAAGTCTTCCCCTAAAGGGCTAAAAGCCCTTAAGGGGAGCAGCTGGGCAAGATGAGACATGTAAAGAAGTATGCCCCAAGGTCTTGCCTACCCTCCCTTTCACAAGTCCTCCAAGAAGCCATCAACCTCCTCCGTCTTCCGCATATTACCTTTCTTCAAGACCTCAAGGTAACTTGCCAGCACTTCAGCTGTTTCACTTCCCTGGTGATTCCTAATGACTTCTTCATACAGGTTCATGACTCCAGGAGAAAGTTGGCCATTCGTATCAAAGACAATTGCATCATCCATGCCTGCCAGGAGGTTTCGCAAGTGCCATTGCTTATAATGATAGGTCGTCATTTCGCTCAAAAAGAAATCCGGATGAGCGCGGTTAAATTCTTCCCACCAAATGGAACTCCTCGCAAAGTACTTAAGATCCACTTGCTCTTCGAATTCTTGGAGGATGCAACTGCTGAACTTCTGCGTTGGTCGCGTGGGGAATCGAATCACATTTGTATCCAGGTAGGTGCTTCGCACTGGGAGGATTGACGATTCGTCACCCTTCGTAATTTCATCAAACCCGTAGCTGGCAATCACCTCGCTTGGAGCCTCCTTGAGCAGGTCTCTTCCTATGTTGTAAAGGTCGAAGAAGGGCATGAAGAAGGAATCTATCTGTGCTCCATTGGTGCTCAATTGTGCATAGTGTCTGAACAGGTGCGTAGCACTATCTATTGAGGTTAGCTTTGTGCGATCTAGTTGGGCCAGATCGGCTTCAAAACTTTGGACCATGTTAGCAGCAGCTTTCCCTTTGTCCACCATTTGCCGTCCGGCTTCCTCCTTGCAAGCACATAGTAATAAAAGCAAGATGGGGAGACATGCCCCTAGCTTTGTATTCATTGTTGTTTTCATCATCAATATTTACCGATGCAATCATTTTAAGGTAACTACTACCCTGTCTAATTCATAAACGCATCTTTGGTCCTATCATGTTGAAAACTCCGTCACAATACCTCATGCATTGTTGCTCCCCCAAGCGGACTACTTGACTTCCAATCTCTGCCTCAAATTTGTCAATCACTTCTTGCTCAATCCTAGCTTCAGAAATAAATCGATCGTAGTGGGGCACGACCACCTCATCGATGACATGCATTCCATCCTTGTCCTTAAGTAAGACTGTATTCATTTCAGGGGTGAGCCAATCCACGACTTCCAGGTTTTTCATCAAGGTAAAAATACCTGCGCTGATCGCCATGATGTGCAGGCCGCATGGTATCAGGCTTTTCAAGAGTAGGTCTGCCCTCGTCCTCTGCATATGGTGCAATAAGATGTAGGGGTTCCCACCACCTAAGACCACTATTTCTGCCTCACGAAGCCTGCCTACCTCCTCATGTTCTAGGTCAATAAAACTAGATGTGAATCCCAAATTTTTGAGCTTCCGATCTAGTTCTATATTGTTCCTGTTCTTTTCCTTGTATTCAGCGGCAGTACTTACGATGACGACCTTCTTAAGCCCTCCAGCGAAGGAGACGAATTCATTGGTGACCTCCTCATTTATCAAGGTCTTAGATGTCAAAAACAAGTTCATCTTTTACCGTCATTTTAGTCTACGTAGTTTGTATCATTTACCATCCCTACCAAAAGATATGGGTCCTCCTAGTGAGACCTTACATCTTCCCAAATCGGATACCAATATCCAAGGCTGGTATGATTCCAAAGTTATTCAAGTCATTCGATATTCCATTGGTTGCTTCCGGTCCGCTAGCTGCAAAGGGCAGGATCATTCTTACATTGGGATTGACGATCAGCCTTCCCTTCAGCGTCAACCACTGGTAGCCCACCTGGGGAGTAAAAAATGCATTGCGGTATATGTTCTCTTCGATGGGTTCCTTCTTCCCTCTGATCCTCCAAGCCTCGTATCCTAGCAAGAATCCCATAAATGGGCCCGACTTCTTTTTCAAGGGATAGAATCGGGTGTACAAGGCCGTCCCGTTTCTGAGCTGGATGTCCAACTGGTCGCCGTTCTGAAATAGGGCGTTGGTTTCGGTGGTAATCGAAAAAGTCGCGACACCGAGCTCGAATTTCTTGTACCGAATACCTCCCCAAAACGAATAGCCACTGGCAATAAAATTAAAAGGTTCGACCGTCAAGCTATATCTCAGGTGGCTGTCTCCCACCTCTTGACTCTTAGCAGCTGCCGTGCTAAGAAATACAACAATTAGTACCATTAAGATATTCCTCATTTCTAAATATTTATTGTAGTTAAAAATGGAAAGTTCGTGCAATTAAGTCCTAACAAAAATGACATTTGTCAGAAAATGATCTTCGAACGGATTCTACTTAAAGTTTCAGGGGCGGTTCCTAGGTAGGAAGCCAGGTGGTTAATGGAAACTACCTTAATTAAGTCGGGAATATGCTCTACAAAAAGACGGTAGCGGTCTGTCGCATTAAGGTTGATAAAGTCCTTAATCCTCTCTTCCTTACACTCGAGGATTTCCTTCAACATAATATTGATCAAGAAGGAAATCTTGGGAATACTATGTTGCAGGTATTCCAACTTTTCGGCATCCAAGGACATCACCTCAACATCGCTAACGGTTTCAATATACTCATCAGAGGGTGAATTGGAAACAAGTCCGTTAGTGGAGGCCATGAATTGTCCTGGCTTTCCAAAGCTAATGGTCTTGTCACGTCCATCGATCAGCTGGTAGGTTCGCATGTAACCACTTGCTATGAAGAATATATTCTTTGAAATTTTACCTTCCTTCACCAAGGCTGTACCCTTTTTGTGGGTTTCAAGACGGACGTTCGAGAGGGTGAGTTGGCATTCTTCTTCAGAAAAATTTCCCAGATTTCTGAGAATGCCTTCTAGTCGCTTCATTTTGTTCTATTTGGTCTAGGTAAAGAGGCACACTGGCCTCTATCATTAATAGAACGCATCATTTTGCTGCATGTCCTGGGTGGAATGCAAAAAATGTAGCGGCAATAAACCTGTCCTCTGCCCTAATGATTGTCCGTTGGCAGCTTGGAACTATTCCTTTTTCAACTTGTCAATCTGCTCACTCATGACCTTGTTGTAGTCCCATTCATTGTCCACATTTAACAAGATTGCCTCTTCGTAAGACTCGACTGCCTTCCCGATCTTCCCTTCTGCTTCATAGGTTTCCGCTACTCCAGCGGTGGATACCCACCACGTAGGATAGGCTGCTGCATTAAAGGAAAATACAGCCCTAGCTTCCTGGGGCTTTTTCTTCGCCATGAGGGCATTCCCCACACTGTTCACATTCCACTTCAAGTTATCAAAACCATTCTTGGGATTCTCTTTCTTCAGCAGGGTCATGAGGTCTTGGGCCTTGTCATATTGGCCATCTAGGACCTGATTCATTACGCCCTCTTCTAGTATTAAGTCCTGCTCTTGCAATCCAGGAATGACCATCCGAGAAAGGTCATTGACCATCACATCATAGGCCGGTATCTCATAGCCGTTCGACAACATGATGATCGTTGTTCTGCTGTCCACAAACTTTCTAAAAGCTGCCAAATTTCCACCAGTAAATCCATAGGATTCTAATCTGTTGTTATGGTAAGTACCCCAGCCATGAAGGAAGTCGTCTTTTTCATTTTCATAGTCAAAGGGTGACCACATACTGGCCCTTGCCTCCGTGTCCAGGAGGTCACCGGCATCCAGTTTTTCATTCCATTCTATGAAGCGATCCAAGGTGATATTGAGTCCATTTCCTCCGTGTGCTCGCCTTCCATTATTGTTGCCGTCCTCCTCAAAACTGCCAGTCTTCTTGTTGAAGTTGTACCTCATCGCTCGATTAGGGATCTCCTCCTGGGAATTAGAAGAAAACAAGATACCCTCACTGGCATTATTAAATTGATTTCTCACCACATATTCTTCGAAGGGCAGGCCGGCAAGCTTCTCGACGACCTGGGCCAGGAGCCAGTAATTGGTTTGGTTGTATCGGAATTGACTTCCAACCTCAAAAGTCATCCCTGCTTCATCTAGTTTGTCTAACAATTCAATATCGCTTAAGCTACTTTCATACCTGATGATGTCTGGCAGGCCGGAAGAATGGCTGAGCAAATTCTTTATTCTTACATCCTCCCATGCCACAGGTAGGTGACTGAGGTGACTTGTAATCTGATCTTCTAGGGTAAGACGACCCTCTTGAATTAGTTGGAAGATAGCTGTCGCGGTGATCAGCTTAGTCGTAGAAAAAACTCTAAACATGGTACTTTCATCGACCTTCTGCCCACTTCCAAGCTCGGCGACTCCTAGGTAATTCTTGTAAACGACCTTGCCATCTTGGACTATTGCCACTGCCAGGCCAGGTATATTATGCGAATCCATTATCCTGCTAAGATAGGCATCCACCTCGCTGCTGTTTTCTAGTGCGCTGGGCGCTAGCTGGGCACCTAGATATGAGCAAATGAAAAGAAGGAAGGATATGGCAAGCTTTTTTTTAGAAATCATGAACTTCGGCATTGTTTTCAAACAAGACTGGTATTTTGTTAGAAAGTTGCTCTTCTTGCAAATAATAAATTTCGCTTCAGAGGTAATTTGTAATTTCCTGCCTGTAAATTCAAGGAAAGCTAGCTTGATGCGAAATCGAATATCTACTTTGCCAAAACAATCTCTTACCTTTACCTCCCTATGAAGGATGGAAACATAGCACTAAACCCAGACTACCGTGCCCACTTGTTGGTCGGTCTCTTCGTGGCGATATGGCTCTACGCATTTTTGGTGCTGGTCGGTCCCTTCGATGCCTCTGACCTGACCCTTCGAATTCGCTTTAGATTGATGTTGGGCTATGGCTTTGTCTTCTTTCTCTGCTATGCCGTCCTTATTCCGATTCAGAATAGACTCCATAATTATCTAGGTAAATGGAAACTAGTATATGAAGTAGCGATGGTTTTGCTATTTTGCCTCTACGCCTTGCCTGCGGTCTATCTCTACTACAAGACTAAGATCGTCAACGGGACGTTGAATTTTGGTGAATTTTCACTGACCACCTACGTACCCATCATTGCGATCATCCTACCTATCCTATTCTTAGGCAGGTACCTGGTTTCTCGTCACCGAAGGGTGGTAAAAGAGGAGGTCCGTGTAGATACCAAGATTACACTTCTAGGGAATAACAAACTTGACATTCTTAAGCTAGAAATGAAGGACCTTGTGGCTATCGAAGCCTCCAATAATTATGTAATTGTCCACTACTTAATCGATGGAAGTCTCCAGAAAAAGTTCCTCCGATCTAGTTTGCGTAGGATCCATCAATTGGTTCCAAAAATGGTAAAGGTGCATCGTTCCTACCTTATCAACCAGGAGCATTTTGTAGAATGGAAGGATGGACTTACCCTTGCCCTGACCCAGATCCAGGTTCCTGTTTCTCAAAAGTACAAGGCGACTTTACTTTCAATGGAGGAATTCACCCCTATCTAGGCAGCTTTCGCACCTAAGTACCTATTTTACTGGATTTGTTCACCTAGGGTCATGTATTATTGCAACGATGAAAGCTAATAATGAAATAAATCGAACATGAAGCATTTCCTATTTTTTACGACCCTCTTTGCCATTTCAGTGAATCTTCTTCATGCCCAAGAACTTACCTCAGAGGAGAAGCTTAAGAAGGTTCTTGCCCAAGACGTCGCAGATCAGCAATTCGTAGGATGTGTTGCTGCGGTAGCAGTCGGTGACCAAGAGGTTGTGGCTCCTGCTGGATACCGAGATCTAGAAGCGAAAGCGCCCTATGAAAGAAAGACTCTTGGAAGGATAGCCTCCATATCGAAGTCAATGACCGCTGTCGCAGTCCTG
>CAZMYK010000256.1:0-6133 GCA_964570435.1 uncultured Saprospiraceae bacterium
GTAGAAGATGTTAAGAAGGTGATTGACTACGCAGCGATGTACAAGCTAAATCGGTTGCACCTTCACTTAAGTGATGATCAGGGATGGAGGATAGAAATAAAATCATGGCCTAAGTTGACCTCATACGGAGGGCAAACGCAAGTAGGTGGTGGCGAAGGTGGTTTTTACACACAAGAAGAGTACAAAGATATCATCGACTATGCGGCCAAACGTTACATTACAATCATACCTGAAATCGACATGCCTGGGCATACTAATTCGGCCTTGGCATCCTACCCAGTTCTTAATTGCAATAACAAAGCACCGGCCTTGTATACTGGCATAGATGTGGGTTTTAGCACCCTATGTACGGACAAGGAAGAAGTGTACCAATTCGTAGATGATGTCATTCGCGAGTTGGCAGCCATGACTCCAGGTGAATATATACATATCGGTGGAGATGAGTCGCTGGTCACTGAGGAAGAGGACTATAAGATATTTATGAATAAGACTCAAGAAATTGTGAAGAAGCATGGCAAAAAGTCTATTGGCTGGGATGAAATAGCAACCACAACCATGCATGAAGGAAGTGTTGTGCAATTTTGGAATAGCGTTGAAAATGCGAAAAAGGGCGTGATCCAAGATGCCAAGATCATCATGTCTCCTGCAAAGAAGACCTATCTAGATATGCAGTATGATTCTACAACAAGGCTCGGTCTTCATTGGGCCGCCTACATTGAAGCTGATAGTGCCTATTCTTGGCATCCGGAAAATTACATCCCTGGAATAAAGCAAGAGAATATTATTGGTGTTGAGGCACCTTTATGGTCGGAAACGATTGAAACCATGGATGATATAGAGTACATGCTCTTCCCGAGACTTACGGCTATTGCTGAAATCGCTTGGACCTATAAGGACCATAGAGATTGGGAGTCCTACAGTAAGAGAGTTGCACGGCATTCTGCAGTGTGGGATGTTAAAGGAATCAACTACTACAAGAGTCCAAAGATAGATTGGGACGCTGGAGAAGAAGAAGTAGAGGACTAGAGCAGTATGCTTACCCATAAGATCCTACCTTGTTTTTCTGACACATGATAGGGGGGGATTCAATAAGGAGGACTTTCCAGTTTGTGGGCAAGCCCATGAATTTTAAGGCTAGCTAAAGCTCTTGAGAATTCGGAGGCTACTTAATGACACATAAGTGAATGAAAACTGAACTTGAACTTGTAATTCAACATGTGCAATCAGAGGTTGACTACTTAAAATCGTCATTTGACCGATGCATTTCTGATTGGGATTTTGAGGGGGCCTATGCCTTCTACAAGCCCTTGCAAATCACTAGTAGAAAGTTGGAAGCTCTTCACGGCCTTAAGCAAAGAAATTATAAGAAGATTAAGCAACTTAAGGATTCGATAGCAGGTCCAGACCGAATGCTTTCTGAGAGAAAGAAGCAGGTGGATGGCCTTGAAGAAGGACTTCCTAAAAGGTATGGAGCCGACTTTCTAGAAGCTTGTCAGGATAAAATCACGAGGGCTAAAGGTGAACTTGACTTACTCCAGTCAGAAAGACCTAAAGTTTGGATTGATGATGACAAGATTCTCAAGATATTGGAAGCAATAGAGAAAAATGAAGCTGCCACAGCGGAATTTGAACTCGTCAAGGGCCAAATCTTTTTGCACTTTACCGTGAGGAATGGCAAGGGGGAATTTGCATTTAGGACAGAGGGAAGAGCAAACCTGCCCAGTTTCTTAGGGGAAGCAGGACGTAGGGTGCTTTCTAGGCAGGGTTTCAATATGGAACTGCTTACGAAACAGGTTGCGAATTACAAGGAGCTGGATAAACGGCAGATCCTAGAGGAATTAGCGATCATTCACTTTGAAGTTTTTGAAATTTTTGAAGCAGATGCGCAGGTTAAAGTTCAATGATATCGTCTTCCAGTTCCGGGAAGACAATGGTTTGATTTTGGAAAGGCACCAGTTTTGCTAGCCCCTCAGATACTATTTTTCTTAGATTATAGTTTAAGTAGCAGACTCGATCATTAGCAGGTCAGAGTCCCATTTGTTCACCAAACTTTCTTCGATATGAAACCTTACCCATCTATTTCCAATGTGTTTTCACTAGTAGTTTTGTTCCTGTCTATCAATTGTAGTCTGGCGGCTGGAACTCATTATGATTGGCCTAAGGGGAGCTCAGCAGTACTTCTTGATACTGTTCCTGATTCTTCCAGTAAATTAGATACGACCATAATCCTTGATCTTAGAACCTTTGAGGAACATTTTGTAGTTGAGACAATTGATAATCAAAAACTTCTTGGAGCAGTCTCTATGGGTAAGATGGCGACCTCCATAGATACTTCAGTGATCTTTGACCCAGAGACGTACAAAGAATCTGTCGTCATAGCCGAAACCAGTGTTCCTGAAAACTATGGTCTACATGGCCTTTCAAGGGATGAAGCCATCAGCTCTCATGGCTCATCTTCAACAATCACAGTAGAATCACACGGACTTCAACCCATCATCCCTTTGCATTTCGAAAGGGGACATCAGGGTTTTGTAGGTGAACTAATGGACAGTTCTGGAAAGGTGATCCTGGTAGCCACTGTGCCTCCAAATAGAAATCTTTTGGACCTGGGAAAGGGAAACAAGTTTGATCCAGGTAGCTACCAACTGAAGAGAAACGATGGGGGTAGAATGGTAGAAATAACCTTAAAGTAGTAAAGAACGTTGCCTACCACGACGATCTGAATCTCTTGCCTTGAGCTTGGATCTTTCATGAGTAATTCATAGATTTTTGTATCAAATCATAACTATGAAACTACTTAGCACCATCCTTCTTCCCTTGTTGTTCATGCAAGCGACTTGTGGGACAAGGATGCCCGAAAATCTTCCTTAACCCAGACCAAGATGCCTATCTCAAAGCCTGTCAGGACTCGATAACAAGAGATTCTTGCACTGGAGACGCTCTCGTCCAATTTCTTCAAAAGGGGGACCCTAGTTCTTTTAGCGCATTGACCACTTCTCAGGAAAATACCGAAGCAATAGAGACTAGTATTAAGGTGAATAGCGACGGCTATGCACAGTTAATGCCTACTTCTTCAATGGATGATTTTCCAGCCTTAAGTTATATGTTGGGTAAGCAAATAGGCGATAACTCTGATTGGGAGCCTGCAAAGGTGGATGGAAAAATGGTCTGCTCAAGAATTGTGGTCAATTTGCGGATTTCAAAAGATAGCCAAGAAGAAATCTATAGTGAGGTAGATGAAGAGGCGAGATTCTTGTCTGTGAATTGTGAAAAGAAGAAGGAAGAAAAGCGCGGAAAATGTGCAAAACAAGCGATGCTAGAGTTTCTGTATCGAAATCTGTCCTATCCGAAGAAGGCAAGAGAGGCTAAAGCTGAAGGGATTAATGTGGTGCTTGTCACTATCATGAAAGATGGCAGTATTGGTAGTGCTGAGATTTCAAGACCCTTGCATCCTGCCCTGGATAGTTCTGTGCTGGCAACGATAGGACAGATGTCTAAGTCAGGGATGTGGGTACCTACAATCAAGGATGGTCAGAAGGTAAATTCTACAATGTATATTCCTGTGAGATTCAAGTTGCAGAAATAGTGGCTTCGCCTGGATATCGTGATTCATAAAGTTAGGGCTTGTGGGTTTTTTCAAATTAGAAAAGTAAATAAATTATTTAAGCGCAAATAAAAAACAAGGCTTAGTTATTTTCATATTTTCAAATAATCATAACGAATGGAATACAAAGAAAAAGTAAGGATTGCCGAAGACTTGATCGGAAAAATCGAGAATGGTGAAAGGCTAGAAGATCTAAAGCAAAAACTAGTTGACCAAGGCTACTCTAGCAGTGATGTGTTCGCAATTTCTGCAAGTGTAAGGAAGGGTGTTTCAAGGAAATACAAGGAGGAAATTTCAAGTCTAGTGGAAGCTGGCCGTGGAGCAGAAGTGAAAGCAAAGTTTTCCCACATTGATGCTGGGCAATTAGATGAAATCCAACAGGAGGTCACCAAGGGCCTCCACCGCAACCTTCGTCTAAAGGCAGGTAAACTCTTGTCTGATGGTAAGAGTGATGCCGAAATACTTACCGCTCTTGAGACGACTTACACAACACAAGAAGAAGCACACAGTATTCTTGCCCTCGTGAAGGCCAAAAAAGAAGAGATAAAAGGTAATAATACTAGGATGATTGGAGGAATAGCCCTAGGATTGGTTTTAATTCTAGTTGGAATAGTATTGACGATGACGACTGAGCGAATTTGGTATGGTCTAATTGTGGGTGGAGTTGTAGTGATTGGTGGTGGAGCTATGGGCAAGTAGAACTTAGCATTCTACAATCATCTCATTGACTACTTTGGCGAGACCTCCATCTGAGGTTTCCTTGTACTTGGTATTCATATCCAAGCTTGTTTCCCACATTGTCTGGATGACCTTATCCAAGCTGACCTTGGCCTTCTTTGGGTCAGTAGAAAGTGCTATTTGGCAGGCGGTGATGGCTTTAATGGCTCCCATGGTGTTTCTTTCGATACAGGGGATTTGGACAAGACCATTAACAGGGTCACAGGTAAGACCTAAGTGGTGTTCCATGGCTATTTCAGCAGCCTGCAAAATTTGATTGATATTCCCTCCATTCACTGCTGTGAGACCCGCTGCAGCCATCGAACTCGACACGCCAATTTCTGCTTGACAGCCACCCATCGCCGCGGATATCGTAGCTCCTTTTTTGAAAAGACTGCCGATTTCTCCAGAGACCAGAAAAAACTTCCTGACGTCTTCTTCAGAAGAATCGTTAAAGCAGTGGTGATACATGAGCACAGCAGGAATCACTCCTGCAGCACCATTCGTGGGTGCAGTTACCACCCTTCCAAAGGACGCATTTTCCTCATTGACAGCCAGGGCAAAACAGGAAACCCACTTTAAGGTGTCTGAAAAACTGTACTTCTCGTTCATAATGGCATTCTTCCATTCTTTGAGATTCGTATAGTTTTCCTTCTTGATTAGTTGTCGATTCATCTTGGGAGCTCGCCGATCCACCTCAAGCCCACCAGGTAAAACACCAAACTTGTGGCAGCCACGATAGATAGACTCCTGCATACAAATCCAGATCTCCCTTAGATCCTTCTCAAAAACCTCTTTCTTCTTCAGACTTAGCTCATTTTTAAGAACGACCTTCGCGAAGGATGTCTTCATTTTTACTACCCATGATTTCAAATCAGCGCTAGACGCAATAGGGCAGGGCAGGGTAACTTGAGCCTCTTCTTGATCCTCATTTTCTTTGCAAATAAAGCCTCCTCCAACAGAATAGTAGGTTTCATGAATGGTCCTCTCATCGTGGAAAATGGCTGTAAATTTAATCCCATTCGGATGAAAGGGCAGCATTCTATCATTAAATATGATGTGGTCTTCAGGCTTGAAAAAGACTAATTTTTCGTTGCGAAGTTTGATCGCCTCTCCCTTCCTAATATTTGTGATGTACTTGGAAATCTTATTGGTGTCTATTGTTTTTACATCAAAGTCGGACAAGCCCAACATAACAGCAAGGTCGGTACCATGTCCTACACCAGTCTTTGACAAAGAACCATAAAGGTCAACGATGATGCCTTGAACGTCTTCTATTTGGAGTTTGGCAGTGAATGCTTGTGCGGCCTTCCATGGGCCCATCGTATGACTGCTCGACGGTCCAACGCCAATCTTGAAGATATCAAAAATACTAATTCCTGGCACCTTACTCGAATTTCAGACATACAGGGGTAGGAGCGTGGAAATCGTTCCCGCTGTCGATCAACTGTCCCGTGGATTCATCAAATATGAAGATAGCAATGTTGTCAGAATTTTGATTGGCAACAAGCAAGTGCTTTCCAAGAGGATCGAATGTAAATGACCTGGGAACCTGTCCGTTTGACGATCTTTCCCCATAAAGCGTCAACATTCCATCGCTATCTACTTTGTATTGAGAGATGGTATTGAATGGCCCTCGATTGCTTGCAAACAAGAACCTACCACTAGGATGAATGTGAATGTCCGCGCACCCTGCATCTATATTGTTGGGATTTTGCGTACTGATAATATTTTGCACAGATGCATATACTCCATCAACTTTCTTAAGAACATCAATGGAACCGTTGAGCTCATTAAGTACATAAATGATGT
>CAZMYK010000257.1:0-1937 GCA_964570435.1 uncultured Saprospiraceae bacterium
ATTAAGAGATGTAATAGACCAGAGTCCAAGAGAGGAGGCTAAGGAATTTGTAGACAAGATTTCAGACGTCTTCCGTTTTATTCTTGATTCGGGCAATTCCAACCTAATACCTTTAAGGGATGAGATAGAGTTTGCTAAAGCATACACCCATATTCAGCAAGAACGATTCGGTCCTAGCTTGCAAGTAGAGTGGGAAATCGCTGAGGATTATCTCGATTTATGGGTTGTTCCCATGAGTCTGCAACTCTTGCTTGAGAATGCGATTAAACACAATGTAGTTTCTAGGTCGAAACCCTTGCTGATCAAAGTCAATGGTTCTGACGAATACCTTATTGTGAGCAATAAGATTCAGACAAAAAGTTCGAAAATAGCTTCTACTAAGCTTGGTCTTAAAAATATTGAGAAGAGATATGCCTTAATTTCCGACCAATCTGTTCTGATAGAGAATGATGGAAATATTTTCCTCGTTAAGATTCCGTTGTTAGCGACGGCTAGAAAAAAAATCGACTATGCAGGTACTCATCATTGAGGATGAATTTCGAGCAGCAAGACAGCTGAAGGGAATGTTGGACGCAATTGGACTAGAATATACCTTGCAAGAAACGCTTGACACAGTAGAGGATTCCGTTAAGTGGTTCAAAGAAAATGAAGAGCCAGATCTTGTCTTTATGGACATCCAATTGGCGGATGGAATTAGCTTTGAAATTTTCAAGAATGTGAATGTGGAAGCTCCTATAATTTTCACAACAGCCTTCGACGAATATGCGATCCAAGCATTCAAGGTGAATAGTATTGACTACTTGCTAAAGCCAATCAAGCAAGAAGCCCTAAAGAAAGCACTTAAGAAATTTGAGAAAGCCTCATCAAGGCCTAACTATGATCAAGAAATGTTCAAGAAAATACTTGGTAAATTACAAACTAAGCGGAACAGACAAGGCATCCTAGTCAAGGAAGGTGGCAGTTTCGTCCAACTCAAAGTGGCAGACATTCTCTACATCTATTCGGAAGATAGCATCACTTTCGGAGTTACTGAAGCTAAAAGGTATGTGATAGATGAAACTTTAGATCAAGTCTTTGCTTCTGTTGATGAGAATCGCTTTTTTAAGATCAATAGGGGACAAATTGTTGCTAGGCAAGCTATTTCTAAGATTGAACCCTACCTCAACCATCGCGTGAAATTGAAGGTCAAGAATCCTAGAGAAATTGACTTCATTGTGAGTAGACAAAAGACCTCTGAATTCAAGCTCTGGATCAACAGCTAAGAATTTCTAGCCCCAATCTTGCAATTATCTATCAGATAGATTTACTTTAGCTTCCAAGCTTTGACCTAACTGTTGAAACGCCATTTAATGCTTTGTGTTGCCAAGGTCTCTGAAACATCAAAAAAGACAAATATGCGGACTTATTTTTCATCTTTACTAGCTCTTGCATTGTTGCTTAGCTGCCAATCTGAAAAGAAGACTGATCTCCTGGTCGAGGAAGAAACCTCGGAGCCCAAGACAGTATTTATCGAAATATTAGACGAGAAGGGGAGTGAAATAGTTGACGCTTCGCAGGAGATCAAGATCGAAGCAAGTGGATACACGTGGACTGAAGGCCCTGTTTGGGTTGAGGACGGCAAGTACCTACTTTTTTCAGATATCCCGAACAATCGAGTTTGCAAGCTTACGGAGGCTGGAGACACCTCCACTTATCTTATGCCTTCAGGAGTAACTCCTAGCGCCACCTTTAATAAGGAGCCTGGGTCAAATGGCCTATTGATCAATGAAGAAGGTGAACTAGTCCTGCTGCAGCATGGTGACAGGAGAGTGGCTAAGATGGATTCACCCTTGACACAGCCTGACGAAAAGTACACTTCGATCGTGTCAGAATACAATGGAAAACGCTTCAATAGTCCCAACGACGCTGTTTTCAGCCAAAGCAATGATTTGTTTTTT
>CAZMYK010000257.1:1947-6126 GCA_964570435.1 uncultured Saprospiraceae bacterium
AATCTGTACTTTACTGACCCACCATATGGGCTACCCAAGCAAATGGATGACCCTAACAAGGAGCTCGACTTTCAAGGCGTATTTTGTTTCCTAGCAAGTGGGCAAGTAATGCTACTAGATACCTTGTCAAGACCTAATGGTATAGCGCTCTCGCCAGAGGAAGACAGATTATATGTGGCGGTTTCGGATCCAGGACACGCAGTCCTCTACCAATATGACATTACGGAACCTGGTCGAGTTGAAAACAAGAGGATATTTAAGGATTTAAGCCACCTTGTGGGACAAGACAATCAGCAAGGACTGCCCGATGGTCTGAAAATTAACAAGGACGGTGTGATTTTCGCAACTGGCCCCGGAGGCCTTTGGATATTTGACGAAGAAGCTACACCCCTTGCCAAGATTCATACAGGCCAAAGAACTTCTAATTGTGCTCTTGCATACGATGAGAAAAAGTTGTTCATGACAGCGGACGATTTTGTGATGTCGGTTGTATTGAAGTAAATTTGTCACCTAGAAGGAATCAAATGAAGTACAATGACAGATAGGATAAAGGAATGCATCGCGGATATTGAGAAATCCCGTAATATCCAGGTTTTATGGGCGTGTGAGACAGGTTCAAGGGCTTGGGGGTTTGCTTCGACGGATAGTGACTATGACATTCGAATAATTTATGTGCATAAGAAGGATTGGTATCTTAGTCTGAGTGAAAAAAGGGATTCGATTGAGCTTATGCTGGACAACAATGATATAGATATTACTGGATGGGATTTAAAGAAGTCTCTAAATCTTCTCAGAAAGTCAAATGCGTCAATTCTGGAAAGAATCCAGTCTCCGATAATTTACAAAGCAGACCCTGATTTTATAAGTGAACTCAGGGGCCTAGCACCTACTTGGTATTCAAAAATCGCATGCATGCATCACTACTTAAGCATGTCTAAGAAATTTATAAGCGAGCTAGAAGCGGACCGGGAATTCAAGCTTAAGAAGTTTTTTTACGCCTTGCGCTCCGCCTCAGTTTGCAAGTGGATTACTGATAAGGAAACCATGCCGCCAATCGAATTTGAGAAAATCTATACCAACCTAAATCTAGATCCAAAGGCAGTAAGTAGAATTGAGGAATTGATTGTCCTGAAAAGTAAGATTGGTGAATCTTATATGCATGCCGGAGAGGAAATGCTACTGAAATTGATCAAGAATTTTGTGGAGGAGGCAGAGAAGGTAAAGAACCACCTACCCACTTCTAGGGGTGAATCAGAGGAGCTTTCTTCACTACTTAGGAAGTACATCACTAAGTATGACAATTGAAGATCTCAAAAGTAAGGGACTCATCATCCTGGAATGCATTAGTGGGAGCCGAGCTTATGGACTTGCAACCCCAGCTTCCGATACAGACATTAAGGGTGTCTTCATTTTGCCAAAGGAAGACTTCTATGCACTAAACTATATACCCCAAATTAGTAATTCTAGCAATGATGTTGTCTACTATGAATTGGGACGTTTTATGGAATTGTTGATGGTTAATAATCCGAATATACTTGAATTGCTTGCCAGCCCAGAATCCTCTGTATTGATTCGACATCCCTTCCTTCAAGAGATCGACCAAGGCCCAATTCTTTCGAAGTTATGCGAGAAGACCTTTGGGAGGTTTGCCATTTCACAGGTGAAAAAGGCGAAAGGATTGAATAAGAAAATCGTCAATCCCATGGATCGAGAGCGAAAGTCCGTACTCGATTTTTGCTACGTGAATTATGAAGGAGGCTCACTTTCTGTTAAGGTCTACTTGAAAAGGAAGGGTATGGAGCAGGAGAATTGTGGTCTCGTGAAAATCCCAAACATGAAAGATGTTTATGGCCTCTACCACAGTCTTGAATTTGAATATCGGGGGATAATCAAAGCTCAATCCTCTAATACGATCTCACTAAGTTCAGTTCCGAAGGGGCAATCAGAAGAGTGCTTGATGTACTTCAACCACGATGGTTATTCTTCCTATTGCAAGGATTATAAAGAATATTGGGCTTGGGTTGAGAATAGGAATGAAGATCGATACGAAAATACAAAAAGACAAGGCCAGAATTATGATTCGAAGAATATGATGCACACATTTAGGCTCTTGCAGATGGCTATTGAAATTGCCAATGAAGAACGAATAAATGTGCTAAGAAAGGATCGACCCTTCCTATTAAGGGTGAAGAATGGTGAGTTTTCATATAATGAGCTTGTCAACCTGGCCGCTGCAAAGAAGGATGAAATGGAAAAGGCCTTCGCTAATTCAAGTCTGAGAGAATTGCCAGATGTTGATTTAATTAGAAATATGACTTACAGGATCAGAGACAAATTTTATAATAATTAGCTACTGTCTTAAGTTGTAAGATCAGACAGAACTATCGGTTTCGAGCAGACGAAAAATAAATTACCTATGCACATCTTAATCGCACATGAATGTATTCTTCCAGTTATACTCTATGGCGGAACTGAAAGGGTACTTTGGGCCCTTGGAAGGGAGTTAGTCGACCGTGGATGTAAGGTAACCTATCTGCTCAAAGAAGGTTCAACATGCGATTTCGCCGATGTACTATTTCTAGAGGAAGGAGGACGAATAGCACACCTGATCCCAGCAGATGTGGATGTCTTGCACTTGAATTTTAGACCTGCAGACCTTGACAAAGTACAAAAGCCATATGTCATAAATGTCCAAGGAAATTCTAATGACAAAATTGCCCTAGACCGTAACACGATCTTTGTGTCGAATAACCATGCTGCTCGCTATGGTTCGTCATCTTTTATTCATAATGGAATGAATTGGGATGACTATACACCTCCCGATCTCAAGAATACTAGGAAGTACTTCCATTTTTTGGCAAAGGCGGCTTGGAGGATCAAGAATGTCAAGGGAGCTATAGATGTGGTGAAAAGGGCTCAAAGTGAAAGGCTTGATGTCCTTGGAGGAGTGCGTTTTAATTTTAAAATGGGGATTCGAATGACTCTTTCCCCTAAGATTAGATTTCATGGTATGGTAGGAGGGAAGAAGAAGGATTCTTTGGTAAATGGCTCAAAGGGACTGCTGTTTCCAGTCCGCTGGCATGAGCCTTTTGGGATTGCGATTATCGAAAGCTTGTTCTATGGTTGTCCAGTCTTTGGAACTCCATATGGTTCATTATCGGAATTGATCAATGAAGATGTAGGCTTTTTAGGAACATCCTCTCAAGAGATGGCATATGCGATCAAGGATGCTGATTCTTATTCAAGAAAGGCTTGTCATGAATATGCTAGAGAATACTTTAATGCCTCCTCAATGACGGAAAAGTACTTGCTCAAGTATCAGGAGGTGCAGGAGGGCAAGTACTTAAATGAGGCCCCACCTGTCTTACTCGAAATACAGCAATCTGCCTTCCTACCTTGGTCCTAGAAGCAAACTGGCCATACTGACTTAAGAGGGCCCCTCGCTAGTACTCAGTAACTAAATTGCGTATATTCAGCAGAACTGTGAACCGCTATAACAACCTTTTTATCAAGGGATTAAGAGCTCTTTGAGCGCAAGGAAGAGCACAACTGTTTACTTGGGTTCTAGAAAAACGAGGTAATTTGAAGCATTGAAATAAAATTTGCGAATTTCAAGTGACCAAAATTCATTCTACCAAAATACAGACGAATGTCAAAAGATGACTTTCAATGCAATAGATCTGGTGAAATTTTCCCTCAGAGGCCTTGAAGCCCTCGGAGAGAGCAAGCGGAGGAAATGAGAAACATAAGGCAAGTAGCTCTACTTTTGAATATGCCTTCTTACTTCTTTGCATACCTAAAAAAAGGTGCAACCGCTACTTACGATTACACCTTCTATTTTCTTGATGATGACTAGCTCGACTAGAATCGATCTGAATTCATCACCTTGTCCCATGCAGCAACAAAGTGCTTGACGAATTTGTCTACTCCATCATCGCAAGCATAGACTTCTGCTATTGCTCTTAGTTCTGCATTAGAACCAAAAACAAGGTCAACCCTTGTTGCAGTCCACTTTTGATTTCCACTCGAACGATCACTGCCCACAAAACTAGAATCTGAATCATCTGAAGCCTTCCATGTCGTACCCATGTCAAGTAGGTTGACAAAGAAGTCATTTGAGAGAGTTCCTACTTTATCGGTGAAGACACCGTGTGCAGAAGCACCATAATTAGCCCCAAG
>CAZMYK010000258.1:0-6086 GCA_964570435.1 uncultured Saprospiraceae bacterium
CCTTTTAGCAGAAGTACTATCTGAATTTAAAGAAACCATTCACATACCTCTTTTTATATTATAATAACACTTAACTTCCTGATTTAAAAGGATCTATAGCACTATTTATCGCCTCTGAATATGGCGAAATAAAGGTCAATGAGACGAAGCTTAAGCATACCGTCGAATCTGGTATTAATGCCGGTCTTTAAAATTGAATTCAAATCTGCAGTTCTTATTATCAATTCCCAAAGTAGATGGTCGAGTAAAACTAATTCCACCGTTTTTATTCCTGTTGATTTCTTCTGACCACAATTTATCCCATTCACAAAATATCGGCGTTAAGTAGCGCTAGTTTCTTTCTAAGAGTCTCTTGATGTGTAGACAACTAATCTACTGTAGCAAGGGGTGTGAAATTCTGAATTTCAATTAACAACAGTTCTTAATCTTTTTCTCAAGGACTTCAGAAAGTTATTGAAACGAAATTCTCTTGGTCTGTTACTAAGGTTTCCACTTGAAAGGAAATATCACCCTTGCAGGTGATTTATTTCAATAAGAATTTTACTCTTTTTGTATAAATCTTAAAACGAATGCAATTATCCAAAATCTTACCAATCTTCATTTTTACCTTTTTTCAATATCACGTAGCTGCCCAAAACACACTCATTACAGATGATCCAGGTGCAAAAGTAGAAAGTTCTGCAGTCCTAAATGTTGATAGCGACACTAAGGGATTACTAATCCCACGTCTTACAAAGACAGCACGGGTGACAATGTCATCACCTGCTACCGGCTTGATAGTGTTCGACATAACCTTGGGGTCATTTCATTTTTTCAATGGGACAGATTGGGTAGAGTTGCAATCTGGTGAATTAGATGCAGTCCTTACATATCACGCCACGCAGAACACCATTAGCAATTCAGAGCACCTATCTGCAGATTTTATTCTTGGGAGGGAAGATCTTCCTGGTACTGCTGCAGTGAGTGGGCAAATGCTTTTCTACGATAATGACATGGGGGCACTTAGGGGAGGTAATCTAACAAACTCTGATGATTGGGCTCCAGATTCTATAGGTCTCTTTTCTTTTGCCTATGGAAGAAATGTAAAGGCATCAAGTTTTAGTTCTGTAGCAATAGGAGATGCAGCAGTGGCATCAGGATATGGCTCTATTGCAATTGGAGGATCCACAGAGGCAAACGGAGGATTTTCCATGGCAGTGGGAGGGTTCACAAATGCTACAGCAAATTTTTCGACCGCAATGGGAAGTTTTACTGAGGCCTCTGGTGAAAACTCCACAGCAATGGGAAGTTCAACTGATGCAACAGGTGAAAACTCCACAGCAATGGGAAGTTTTACTGAGGCCTCTGGTGAAAACTCCACAGCAATGGGAAGTTCAACTGATGCAACAGGTGAAAATTCCACAGCTATGGGAAAAAACACGAATGCCGATGCCCTTTCAAGTACTGCAATTGGACAATATAACGAAGGTGGTGGAAGCCCAGATTTATGGATAGAAACTGATCCATTGTTCGAAGTAGGGAACGGCTTTAGCAATTCATCTAGTAATAATGCCTTGACCATTTTAAAAAATGGCGATTTCATATTGAATGGTCATGAATTGCCATCTACTAGTTCAATTACTGATACATTATTGTTTTTTGATCAATCAAAAGGGGCACTTCGAGGCGGAAGGTTGAATGCTTCTAACTTTTGGTCGCCTGATTCTCTTGGTAGATTTTCTTTCGCTTACGGTGAAAATGTAAAAGCATTAGGAGTTAACTCCATTGCACTAGGCGCTAGATCAGAGGGACGAGGTGAAAATTCGATATCTATTGGACTTGAAACAAGAGCCATAGGAGCATCCTCGGTAGCAATGGGATTTTTTACAGATGCAACAGGAGATCGATCAACAGCTATAGGAATGCAAACTGACGCGTCTGGAACATCTTCTACTGCAATGGGTTTTTTCACAGACGCTAACGGAGAATATTCGACGTCTTTAGGGAATGCTACAAAAGCTGATGCCCAGGTTTCTACGGCGTTAGGACGATATAACATAGGTGGTGGTGATCCCGATACATGGGTAGGAACTGACCCATTGTTAGAAATAGGGAATGGCGGTTTCTCGGAAAGAGCCAATGCCTTGACAATATTGAAAAATGGAGATTTTATATTGGATGGCCATGAATTGCCATCTACAAGTTCAATAACTGATACATTATTATTTTTTGATCAATCAAAAGGTGCACTGCGAGGTGGAAGACTACTTGGTTCTAACGCTTGGTCACCTGATTCTATTGGTGTCGCTTCCTTCGCATATGGTGAAAATGTAAGAGCATTAGGGGACTACTCCACTGCAATGGGAAGATCTACTGAAGCAGCAGGTGAAAACTCCATGTCATTGGGGGAAAATACAAAAGCAGATGCGCTTTCTAGTATTGCGCTTGGACGATATAATGTAGGTGGTGGTAGTCCAGATGCATGGAGATCCGATGAAGCATTGCTCGAAGTTGGGAATGGTTCGTCAGATAATTTTAGACGTAATGCATTGACCTTATTAAAAAATGGAGATTTTATAATAGACGATCATCAACTTCCTGGGTCTGATTTTGCAGATGGGACTCTAATCTTCTACGATAGGTCTAAGTCTGCTTTTAGAGGAGGTCGACTCAATTTCTCCAATTCTTGGCAACCAGATTCCATAGGGGTAAGTTCATTTGCTTATGGAGAGAATGTTAGAGCCAGTGGTAAGCGATCACTTGCCGTAGGCTCTAATAATGTTGCATCGGGTGAAAATTCTGTTGCGTTAGGAGGATTTACATCTGCTAGAGGTCAACATGCCTTTTCTATGGGTAGATTTACTACTTCTGATGGAGCAAGTGCCACTTCAATTGGAGTATCAAACAGAGCAACTGGAGATATATCTGTTGCTTTGGGATCTACAACTGAAGCCATGGGTGATTATTCAACAGCAATGGGCAGAAATACTAAAGCCATAGGTGAAAGCTCCACTGCAATAGGATACTTGACACAAGCAAATGGGACAAATTCAACTTCACTGGGAAATGGCAGCATTGCTGATGCGCAAGTTAGTACAGCCCTCGGGCAGTACAATGTCGGAGGTGGAAGTCCTAATTCATGGGTAGAAACGGACCCTTTGTTTGAAGTCGGTATTGGTCAAGACGTGGATTCTCGGGAAAATGCGTTTACAATTCTCAAAAATGGTAAAATAGGTGTAAGAACACATTCACCAGAAGCTTTAATGCACCTCTTTCACGACTCTGGATCTACCGATCCACATTTAATCTTAGAAGAAGATGGGCTTGACACTGACTATACTAGAATTAGACACACCAATTCTACGCAATCTGAATATTGGACCGTTGCAGGCCGTCCTGATGATGACAACACTTCACTTGCTAGATATAATATTAACTACTCTGATAGAGGAGACATCGTTTCCGTCTATGGAAATGGAAATATGAGAATGGCTCATGGTGCATTGATGTTTGGTAATATTACTAGTCCTAGTCATAGAATACAATTGCCAAATAGTGCACTCCCAATTGACGGAGAAGCGGAAGCTTTTGCATGGAATACATACTCTGATGCTAGGGTTAAGACAAATATTTATCGTACTCGATATGGCTTGAAGGAAGTCCTTGCTTTGAATCCCGTCACGTACCTCCATCATTCGAGTGAATTTAATGATAATCAATTGACAGTTAAAGACAAGGAGTATGTTAAGAGTATTGGCTTTATAGCCCAAGAAGTTTATGATGTACTTAAAGAGGTTGTTAAGAAGCCTGAGAATGAGGATGTTGAACTCTGGTCCATGGACTATGAAAAATTAACACCAGTTTTGGTACGAGCCATTCAAGAGCAGCAGTCTAAAATTGAGGAATTGGAGAAAAAACTGGATGATGCTCTCTTGATGTTTAGTCAACTCAAAGCAGATCTAAAGTAGGACCGGAGCTAAGACTAGTGATATTGTCATCTATTGTGATGACCATGGGGATAAAATTAAGGTTTAGACTGGAAGCACTTGGGAAGATTTTAATTGAATGTAAAGGGCAAAGTTGCAAGAAAACTTCCTGTTAGCACACTGTATTGTGGTATTGACATAAGTTTGACCAGTTATGCTAGACATCTAGTTTGTTCAAAAATGGGTTTGAGATTAAAATATTGTTAGCTCATGACTTCTTCCCTCCTTTCTTACTATTACGCCTCCAATGGTAAAAGCACATAAATTCATTTAAGCCATGAATGATTTTTAGTGCATTTCTAGGTCTCTTGAAAAAAGAGTATTCTTTAGTCCTAAAGTTCTTTGGAATAGTCTAAAAAGTACTTCACTTTCTCCATTAGAAAATCCATTCCATTGCTACCATTGCTTACTGCCACATATCCATTTCCTTTTTCATAAAAAAAAGCGAAGTATGCCTTATAAGAATCATTTGACCCAGTATGTTCCATTATCTTCTCTCCCTTATAGACCCCGACTCCAGGGCCCAACCCATATTGGTTGCTATCGGGTATTTCTGTGACCATTTGATGGCATAAATTAGTACTAAGAAAGCTCTCTGTCATACCCTCTTTTGCATGATAAAAAGCAATTAAAATTTTAGCTAGGTCACTAGGAGTGGTCCATAGTCCGGATGCTGCGGCCTCGGGCATGGAATGATACCCTCGGGGCAGGGCTACTTTATCACCATTTTCATTATGGGCCTTAGCAATATTTCCCCAAGACTCTGGTAGCGGATTTTCATAAGTCGTCCTTTCTAAGCCCAGCGGTTCAAATAGGATTTTTTCAGCTGCTTCGTGATATGCCATTCCTGTCACGTCTTCAATTACTTTTTGGGAAACTGTGACACCACCCCCAGAATATTGCCATTTGCTTCCTACTGGATGAATTAACTCTACTTTTTCATTTTTGGCTGGGCCTGCGCCATTTAAGATTTGAACAGTGGTGGGGAGCACTTCTTCTGGCAAATAATCGGCAAATCCACTTACAGAAAACCCTGCTTTATGAGAAAGAATGGCTTTCAACGTAACAGGATTACCTTCTTCTGTGTATTCATTGTTTTCTACCTTCCAATCTACTAAATACTTATTTACATCTTCATCTAAATTAAGCTTCCCTTCATCTACTAATTTAAGGATCAAAAACGCGTTAACTACCTTGCTTATTGAACCCACTGAAAACATAGTTTCGTCATTAACTGTAGTGTCTTCGCCTTGTTGTAGAATACCATAATTTCTGGTAGAATGAAGTGAGCCATCTTTTATCAAAGCAAAACCAGCTCCTGGGATATTATGCTTGCTTATCAATTGATTCACATATAGGTCAAAGCTGTCATTTTTTACCTCAGAATTATCAAAATTGTCTGCTTTTTCTTCTGAGTCAGATTTGACTATGGAAGTCCCCTCATGCATTTGTTCCTGAAAATTCAGACGACAGGAAAAACTCGAAAAGAGTAAGAAGAAAATGACTAGGTATCTAGAATTAGCAGGCGACTCACTTATTTTTCTAAGCATTCTATACGTGATTTTATTAAGAAAAATACAATTTAGTTCAAATCAATATGAGAATTCGAAAAAGTATATATAGGGGCTCTGCATGTATACGAATGGTCGATCTTAGATGTCTGAAAAGGTATTGCAATCGAGCAAAACTAGGAATAGGAGACTATGTTTTACGAGGAACTCCAAGAATTAGTCTTTTGTTACAATTTTAGCTCAAATTCTGGGCGATATATAGATGATGTAGCCAAACAAATCTGACATCACTGATATTGACCAATACAGTTTAAGTAGTTGAATAAATTGAATGTTTCGTTATAGGTCTCATTGTCATAATGAAAATAGATTGAATGAACTTCTGTCCCTGCTAGAATAGTGGTAGGGCCTGACAAATCCCATGTTTGCAAAGAGTCTGGAATTGTTGAATCATCAAAATAATCACCAGGTTTGGACAAGTCGATTTTTAAGTCATTTACCAAAATATGATTCTCCTTTTCGATGAACATAAACAAAAAAGTATCTGAGACCAAGGAATTTTATAATACTCCCTAAAAACTAGACCACTATTTAAGTTTGATATTTCGTA
>CAZMYK010000259.1:0-6069 GCA_964570435.1 uncultured Saprospiraceae bacterium
AGCGGTGAAGCTAACAATAACGATTGCTACTGGGAAAGTCCAAAAGTTGTCGTTGGAGGAAAGCCTAATTTGGCTTGTAAAGGACGTGGTGAATTAACCATCGAAGACCTTTACATTAAAATTGGCTGGGTAAAAGTAGAAAACAATGGCGACGCACCAGCAGGAGCGAGCAAAGTTGGATTTTACTTACAATCTGAATTTTCAGCGATGTTTTTGGATGAGCATATCGGTAGAGCTGTGGGATTAAATGTGGGTATAAGTACAAAATCAAGAAATTGGGACTTTGGCCTGCGATATGTTGGACGGAGTGGTCCCATTAATGAACACCAAGAATATGAACTTGTATTAGATCCAGGAGAAAGTTACAATGGAAAAGAAGTCTTATTACTAGGTGCGGATCATGGTTATATTGGTCTTGAAGTGGCAAGAAGATGGCGTTTTTTAGATGACAAATTAATGTTGAGGTTGCCCTTATCTTTTGGTCAAGTTGGTGCTGGCTTCTATCTTAAGGGTGAGGATCGAATGACTCCCGATGGAGCCAGGGTAAGTGTCTGGGAGGATGACTTGCAAGATGGAACCGATGCAGGTTTCGGATTGGCCTCAGAGTTTGGTCTTGAATTGTTCTACCGTTCGTTCAAGTCTAATCATTTTAGAATCGGAGGGGGAGTCAATTATATGAATACATATGGCTACTCAAGTTTCCTAGGTGGAGATGACTTCTACAATAACAAAGTCAGGTTGAATCTTGGCATGCGGGTTTCTTTCTAGGGAGGGACCTGTAAGAGTGAAATACGTTCTTAGCCGACTACTTTCTTTAGAGCTGACCTAGTCAAATCGATGCCAATTTCTCAAATACTTGTCTTTCGTTGCCAGCTATGATTCATTTCAAATTGCTTGTCCATTTGAAATTCTGCACCTAGACTCTTTTTTACGTGATCTCCACGCAAGGTGGTCATGCCTCGGTTCTTATTCTATCAATTTGACAATTATAACAACCGGGCTTCGCATTGTGCACTTGAATGTAGTCCACTTTTTCATTGCTGAATATCGTTTGTATGCTATCCTCCAAGGTTTGGCCTTCAACTGTCGTTGCATCAATCATCATTCCTCCATTATCATAAGCGCGCATGGATAAGTACCTATGTTCTAACATCTTAGGTATTTCATTCTTTTTCAATTTTGCCTCCTCAACTCCAAATCTTACAAAGACTGGGCCCGATGAGCGATAGGGAGAATTGCTTTTATGGTGTTCATAATTAAAGGCAAGTATTTCTTCCCCAATATTAGCATCTTCTAAACTTACCCGGCAAGGAAAGCCAGGCTTCTCATCTACTCTAATTTTGGAAATTCCTTTGGCTTTCAGTTCTTTTTCATTGAGGTTGAATAAGTGAATTATCTCATTTTGCTTGATTCCAGAAATAATGAAGTCGTATTGCATTTTTCTTTTTTTTAGTTAAAGAATCCATCGATCATAAAAGGTGCATGCTTAAGCCATTGAGCGGCTCCATCTAGAATGGGTTCAATGTCTTTTAAATGTTTTATCAAAAGCCTAGATTTTTTCTACCGAAATTTCAGAGCATTTAGTCTTTCGGATTGGATTTGCTTTGCCAACCCTGTCGATGAAGTTGCTGGTTTTGAGCTTATTTTCCATTTATTAGTGTTTTGTATCCGCATAAGAATTCGATTTTGATGGACTTGTTTCTAGTGTAAATTTCGAAATAAATTGGTGCTGATACAATCCGATTATTGCTGATTTATGTAAGGTGAGCAGATTCATAGGCATTAATTATTCTCTTCCGTTCGGCTGACCAACGGTAATTTCCCATTAGTCCATTATTCTTGATAACACGGTGGCATGGAATCAAATAAGCAATTGGATTCTTACCTATTGCTGTCCCTATCGACCTAACTGCTTTTGGCCTGCCAATTTTGAAGCCAATGTCTTGATAAGCTAGAAGACTGCCACTAGGAATCTGTAGTAAGGCCTTCCAGACTTGTATTTGAAATGGGGTGCCCTTGAAGTGAATGTTAATTTTCTTATCTGGAATCTCCCAAGTTTCAAAATAAGCCTTCAGCAATTCGCCATTTTTGCCTAGTAAATTTTCAAACTTAGCATTCGGGAAATCTGTTAATAACGCTTCAAGAGGGTTAGAATCGTTATCTAAAAAACTGACCTTAGATATTCCCTTGCTTGTTTCGGCAATCAATGTGTTGCCAAAGGCGGTTTGAATGACCGCCCAATGAATGGTCAGGTCCTTTCCTTTGTTTTTAAACTCTCCGGGGGATACCGCCTCGCACTTTACAAATAAATCGTGTAAGCGACCATTTCCCGACAACCCTGCTTCGTACGAAGTTTCGAGTGTACTTTTTCCAAGACGTAGCAGCGACTTGGAATACTCAGTGGTGAGGTATTGCAAAAATTGCTTCGGTGTTATTCCTGCCCAATCTTGAAATACCCTCTGCAAGTGAAATTTACTTAAAAAAACATGTTTACTAATGTCATCTAGGGACGGTTGCTTGGATTGGTTTTCTTCCAAAAATTTGATGACTTGCTCGACAGTCCTGTAGTGCTTGTTCATTTCTTCCATACTACAAAACTATTGCTATTGTCTATGCTAATCAATCCGTTTTTTGCTCTTTTTTTGTTTTGGTATTACTTCCTGTAAGTTATACTTTTCAATTGTATCTAAGTACATTTTCCAATGGATTGTATGGTATTTCTACTTGTATCTGAACCTTAAAACTTTTGCTGCAGCGAAACTACTAGTTTTACTAATTGCAAGCATTTACACATGTGGTGCTAAGACTTCTGCCATCATCAACGGTGATCTTCCATTTTTCTCCTCTAGAAAATGTGAATCCAAGTTTCTTGAAATTTCACCCTTGATTGGACTTGTACAAATAGTATTGTTATCTTGTCATCCAAGTAGCTTGCTAGTCTTGTTTTTGTTACTTCGCATGCGAAGGTCATGCTAGATTATTATTCAATATTCATAATAAATTGTTGCACAAATTATGACATGGTATGATGTCTTTTCTGGCTTTTACAACACCTTTGTAGAGCCTCATTACAAAAAGGCAAGGAAGTTCGGGAGTGAAAGCCTGAATCTTAAGGAAGGAGATGTGGTCTTGGACTTGGCTTGTGGTACAGGTCCTAATTTTAAGCATCTTAGTCCTGCAGTTGGCTCCTCTGGAACAGTAATAGGTTTGGACTATTCGAAGGGCATGATTAGCAGAGCTGAAAAAGAAATAGTCAAAAACGATTGGAAAAATATCCAATTAATTCAAGAGGATGCAAAAGCCCTCAATAGGGAACTAATTGATGAAATTTGTGGCCGAAAAATTCGCATCAACAGTGTTATAGTTGTCTTGGGACTTTCTGTGATACCTAACTATGAAGAAGTGTTTAGGAACACTTTCGACCTCCTAGAGCCTAATGGGACCTATACCATTATAGATGTATATGCTGACAAATTTGTACCACAAAAGTGGATGGTTGAAATGATTGCAAGAGCTGACGTGAAGCGCAAATCGTGGGCCTTATTGGAAGAGAGATGTTCTAACTTTTCCCTAACTTATTTATCGAAAAATCGCCACCTACACGGGGGACTCTTATACTTGGCTTCAGGAACCAAGAACACTTGATTGTACGATCGGTAATCAATTACTCAAAGGTTCCTCCGTCATATCTTTTTAATTAACTTAAAGTGTAATAAATATGCTTTTTTTAGGCAAGGACCATTAAGGATCTGTTGGATGAAAAGATGAAAAGCAAAGCACCATCGTAAAGTCCGTTTTCGAAGAGCTCAGCGTTGGCACATAGAAGAAATGTTTAAGTTGATGACTTAGCATTTTGGCGTCAAGTTGGATACTAGGTAAATCTTGTGCTACATGCAGAGAAGAAAAATTCGGCGATCAAAATAGATAGCACTTTCATTGTTCTTTAGATCTGAGTTCCTCAATGATTTCTCCCTGTTTTTCCACAAGCTTTTGCAAAACTTCAATTTGCCCTTGTTGTTCCTTTATGGCATTCACTAAAATGAAATCCATTGCCCCATAGTCCACAGCCTTGTATTTTTCCCCATCTCGTTCCCATTCTGACACCATATAGGGCGCAACTTTTTCCAGCTCCTGGGCAATCGTTCCTACACCCGTCTCTTGTGGCAAATTGGCCCTACCATTGTAAGTAAACCATACTGGCTTTATTTTCTTCACCAGTGCAAGACCACCTTCGAATGCTTTGATGTTGTGTTTTAATCTTCTGTCAGAAGCCACCGTCCATGATGCGGAAGTGGGTTTGGCGGCGGAGTTATTTCTTAGATGAAGATCGTAATCTGGAGCTGGTTCATTAATTCCTACTCCTCCATTGTCTACAACTACTGCATCTAAGTTATTTCTTTGCTCTAAAACCAGGCGATCGTATTGCACTTCATACTTGATCTCACTCAGCACATTATAGCCACTCCCTGCTGTGAATATTATTCTACCATTAGAATTCGCTTTGCTATGAATGATAAGACCTGCATCGTCGGATGTGTTTTTTATCCTCGCATACAGTGGATTGTTTTTCCTTTTGACTACATCCAACACATATTCAGGTTCTACAGCATGTTGACCTATACCAACGTTTCCATTTTTCAAAATGGTCATTGCATTTTCCCTACTATTATTGTCAAATCCTACTCCCACTGAAAAAACTTGGTCTTGCGCTGTCCACTTATCTGGCTCGCCATCCCAATTGGAATAGTTATAAATTCCCAACGCCACTTCGCTAAAAGAATAGGATACTGTACCAAGTCCTGATGAAAATGCTGCATATCCATAAGCGTAACTGTTGTTTCCAAATGATGTGCTGAAACTTCCTTGAGCAAGTGATTGATATCCCCAGGCTGTAGATCCTAAACCTTTTGCTTCACTTTGTCTCCCCCAAGATGTACCGATAGCACTTGTAGCTGTGTTATTTTCACCCCAAACGGTTGAGGAACTTCCCTCCGCCGTATTACTAAACCCCCAGGCTGTAGACCCACGCCCGCTTGCTATATTTGTACCTCCCCATGCAGTAGCTGAGGTCCCATTTACAGTATTAGAACTTCCCCAGACAGTTCCGTTTATACCATCGTTGAAGTTTTCTTCTCCCCAGACAGTTCCATTTATACCATCATTGAAGTTTTCTTGTCCCCAACCTGTAGCTCTTAGCCCATTTACAGTGTTTTTTTCTCCCCATGAAGTTCCGAGTTTAGTAAGTACGGAATTTTTCTTCCCCCAACTCGTCGAAAGACTGTCTCCGGAAACAAGATTATCCATTCCCCACGCTGTTCCTAAGGGTCGATCAGATGTATTGGTTTTTCCCCAAACAGTCGACAAATTTCCATTAGCCACATTTCGCCATCCCCACCTGCTAGTATACTCACCACTCGAATTGAAACCTTGATTATCGAATCCCCAAGCTATGTTACCATTTTCTGCATTATAGTGATAGTAGGAACCAATATTAGGTGCTGTACCAATGGTGAAGCTGGTGCCTGAAGTAAGATCAAGACTGTTTTCTTTTAGCTTTAGTGTTCTAGAGAAGTCATTCGACAATGTGGGAATCCGAACTGAATTTCCATTTTCAATTTCCAATTTATTATTCGTGGTTCTGAAAAGTAGATCCTGTGTAGCTCCTTCTATTTGTTGGTCTATTTCCGACCGAAGATCTACCCATGATGCATTTCCATGTGCATCTGATTGAAGTATTCCACCGCTCATCTGGGTTCCATCGTCAATCATAAGTGCAGGTGCAGCCATGTAAGTAATTTTGATATCATCAAGAAATGTATTCGCGTTTTCAGATTTCTTGAGACCTGTCAACTTAAATAGAATTTGGGATTGAGCATTTGTTGCGATGAAGCTTCTAGTTTCAGCCTTCCACCCAGGATTATGCGACAAAACTATTGCCGATCCATCAATGATGACTTCAAATCTAATTTCGCTGTTTTCATCGTTATGATTCCAAGCAAACTCAAGTTTGATTTCCTTCCCTATTGGAGTATTAACCTGGATTCTAAGAATGGCCTCCTCTTCGGGATT
>CAZMYK010000260.1:0-6063 GCA_964570435.1 uncultured Saprospiraceae bacterium
TTCGAAGGCCTGCGTGTTCACCCTCGCCCCAAAATACCTGCCCATCATTACGAAGAGCGTATATTCCCAGTTGTAGTTACATTGCTTAAGAAAGTCTTGGATCTTGCGACTCTTAGATTCGAGTCTGCCTATAAATAGTCGTTCAAGCCAAATCTTTTTCTGAATTTCTGCCACCTCGGTCACAAGATTTTCGCACGGCACCCATTGTCTATTAGCTGATAAATAGTGATACCGTTCAAATATTGCTTCATCTACCAGACCTTTAAGAACAAGGCAAGGGATCATCGATCCGTCTCGACGATAAATCTCTGTGTCATTCTCATAGACAACATGGAGGATCACATTGTCGTAAGCCTCATCGTGTTGGTGTCTGTGGAGTAGCCAATCAGATGCCTTGATGTGTATCTCAATATTTCCATGCCAGACGGTGTCCCCTAGTTTGATCTTTCCCGCACTAAAGTCTGGCCCTGAGTCGAAGTTATGAAATCCCGGGTGCTTGATTAGCAGAGCTTCGCCTGACGTCGATTGCAGGTCCCTAAAGTCAAAATATTGAAGCTTCCACACATAGTGGAGCAGGTCTTCTTGAAAGCTGAGCATAGTAATAGTTGTTGTTCCATTACTATTAGTACCGAGAAAATCAGAAATGTGGCAAAATTCCTAAGAAAATTTAATCCAAGCGAATTTCATCATTGTGTTGGTCATAGAAAGTATAGTCATTTAAGCCAAATGCAAACTCACTTTCCAACTTGATCCATCGATTGTATTTAAAGAACCACTGTCTTTGGTGACTTTTCAAGCCTTTCTTAAGGAAGGCATATACAAAGGGATGAACATGCAACCTGATTTTTCCCTTAGGCCTACTTGTCATCACATAGTTCAAATCCCTATCTATATCATCGGTTACAAGAACAGTAGAATTAACCTTCCCAGACCCGTTACAAGATGGGCATAATTCAGAGGTATCAATGTTCACCTCCGGCCTAGTCCGCTGACGTGTAATTTGCATTAAGCCAAACTTACTTAAAGGCAGGATGGTATGTTGTGCGCGATCATTAACCATGAACTCCTTCATCGATTTGAACAGTTTGACCTTATGGTCTTGCTTCCTCATGTCGATAAAATCAATCAAAATGATCCCTCCAATATCACGCAATCTTAGCTGCCTTGCTATTTCCTTAGCAGATTCAAGATTAACCATCAGGGCTGCAGTTTCTTGGTCCTTTCTCTGCATTTTGGGACCACTATTCACATCGATAACATGCATTGCCTCAGTGTGTTCTATCACCAGGTAGGCACCGCTACTCATTGTGGAAGTCTTACCAAAGGAAGACTTGATCTGTCTAGATACTCCAAAGGTATCGTAGATGGGCTTACTCGACTTATAGAGCGATAGAATTTTAGCATGCTTTGGCGCGGTAGCCTGTAAGAAGGTTTTCAAGGTCTGATAAGTTTCCATATCATTGACGACAACCTTACTAAAGGAATCACTTAGCATGTCCCTAAGTAGACTAGAAGACTTGTCTAACTCGCTGACTAGCTTTGAAGTTACCTTAGCATTAATCAAAGAGGTGTACATCTCCTTCCAGGTCTCCATCAGCCCGCTAATTTCCTCATGTAGGTCTGCAACTTTCTTGCCTTCTGCGGCAGTTCTAATAATGATTCCGAAGTTCTTGGGCCTTATGCTGTCAACTAGGGTGTGCAACCGCTTGCGCTCTTCAGGATTACTAATTTTTTTGGATACGGAAATTCCATGAAAGAAAGGTGTCAACACGACAAACCTTCCTGGGATGGTAATTTCACACGTTAGCCGTGGTCCCTTAGTAGAGATCGGCTCTTTAAGAACCTGAACCAGGACGAGGTCACGTTTTCTAAGTACATGGTCTATCTTTCCACCTTTAAGAATGTCTTTTTCCTTTTGGAAATTATCTAAAAGGTGGTTGTTCCTTTTCTTTGACCTTGTTTCTTTGACAAACTTGTTAAGAGATTTGAGCTGAGGTCCAAGGTCCGTATAATGTAGGAAGGCATCCTTGCGGTGCCCTATATCAACAAAGGCGGCATTGAGACCTGGCATCGTTTTCTTAATCGATCCAAGGAATATATCTCCAACAGTAAAGTTACTGTCTGCTTTTTGTTTATGAAGTTCAACTAACTTGCCTTCTTCAAGAAGGGCTATGTCCACTTTGGCGGGACTTACATCTATTATTAAATCTTTCTGCACAATACAATTTTAAGTGGTATCAGTGTGATACACATTAAGAAGTCTAAAACCCAGGTGTGTCTAATTACAGAAAGATATATAGGGATAGTAGACGGAAGAAGAGAAAGGTCAGTAGGACATAGCCTACTGACCGAATAAGTTATTTATTCTTTTTCTTGTGTCTGTTTTTACGCAATCTCTTTTTTCTCTTGTGAGTTGCGATCTTATGTCGTTTTCTTTTTTTACCGCAAGGCATATTTTTATATTTTGATATTTTTTATAATTCGCATCTGCTGCTGAATTCTTCAGCTTTCAGATTATTTCCTATTCCATTGTAAGCTTCTACCGCAAGACAGATAATTCTTTTATTATCAGAATCCAAGGCTAGGGCTTTTTCAATCCTTTGAATGGCTTTTTCAAATTGGCCTGTCTGGATACCAAGTCTTGCTAAGTGGTAGAGAACAGAAACATTTTCAGGATCCTGCTTATTAAGGTCTAACAACATCATGATTCCCTTCATAGGGTTATCAGCTAGAGGTTGCTCAGCAAAAGTAACAGCCAGATTAATTTTATGGTTCAAATTATCTGGATTAATTGAAATCGCATTCTCAAAGGACTTCCGGCCTCGCTCTACGCAGAAAGATTTTTCTTTCTCATCCTTGGCCTTCTTGATACCCGTCGCATACGTGGTACCAGCAATGGACCATGCAGTCTCATCATTCTTGACTTTCGCAATTTCTTCTGCATAGTGACCTGCTATACCATAGTAGCCATTTTGGTACCAGGCAGAAGATAGATTCATATACTCCTCTACTTTTGCACTATCCTTCTTCGCTAAATCTAGTCTCATGACCATGGCATCAATCACTCCCATTTCATCAGCTCGAAGTTCCTCTCGAGCCTTTGTTAGTAAGTTCTGAATGTTGGTTGTTTCAATAAAACTTGCTCGTGACTTTTCAGCAAGCAAGATATCATGTGGCTTAGTATCAAATCCTAAATAGATTACAAGGAACAAGATGGTAAACACTCCGATAGTTAGGTAGTGACTCTTGTTCATCTCCTATAAAATCTAAGAGCCAGCATTTGCAGCCTCCTTTGGAAGTGCAGTCACATTGGCTTTAACGTGTTCCACAAACGCTTTCGAGGGCTTGAATGATGGTATATAATGTTCAGGAATCTCAATAGCTTTTTGCTTCTTGATATGTCTTCCTATTTTCTTTGCTCTTTTCTTAATCTTAAAAGATCCGAAACCCCTAATGAATACATCTTCGCCACTTCCTAGTGATGCTTTTACTTCCTTGAAAAACATTTCTAAAGTAACCAATACATCAACTTTCGGCACCCCTGTTTTTTCTGAAATCGACGATACTAAATCGGCCTTCCTCATTATTAATATTTGGTTTATAAATAGTTATGAAAAATAACTCCCTTTTTTCTAAGGGCATGCAAATTTCGCAAAATTATTGACTTTAGGAAAAATTTAGAATTGTTTTTCGCAGAATTATTCGAAAGCTTGCATACTTCTGACATTTTGTAACCTCCTTTTAATGAACGTATTACACCTAAGAGCTTCTACTTAACGTAGTTATATATGGGCTTTAAGCTTATCGAAGGGGCAATAGTAAGTCATATATTATACTATGTACCTCCAATAATTATCTTTACACAAAATATGGGTTTATGGTATTATCGATGACGGGATATGGAAGAGCACAGGGACATTATAAAGAAAGAACGATTACGGTAGAATTGAGATCTCTTAATGGAAAGAGCACTGATATAAGATGCAAGCTCCCACTTAGCTATAGAGAGAAAGAAGTCGAACTTAGAAAATTTGTCACGGATAGGGCCCTTCGAGGAAAATTCGATCTTACAATTTCAACGGATGATAACGGGATCGAATCTAATGCTGGAATAAATAAAAATCTTTTCATCAGCTACTATCACCAACTGAAACAAATCGAGACCGAAACAGGAATGCCTCCTTCTGACTATGCCCAGGCCATTCTAAGAATCCCCAATGTTGTGCAGGCTGAGGGAACTGAGCTCCATGATGAAGAGTATAAGGTGATCAAAGATCTTGCCCTGGAAGCTGTTGAAGCCCTTACCTCATTTCGAAAGGTGGAAGGCGAAGCTACTGCCGAGGATCTCCGCCAACGAGTAAAAGAAATAGAAGTATCTCTTTCAGGCATCAAAGAATATGAACAGCCACGCTTAGATAGACTAAAGCAGCGTCTGGTGAAAAATGTGCAAGACTATACACAGAACACCAACCTTGATCGGAATCGCATGGAGCAAGAAATCCTTTTCTACATGGAGAAAATGGACATCAACGAGGAAAAGTCTCGACTCGCCCAACATTGCATATACTTTATTGAAGAATTAGAAAAGAAATCGGACCTAAAGGGCCGCTCACTAAGTTTTATTGCTCAAGAAATCGGACGCGAAATCAATACTATGGGAGCCAAAGCCCAGTTTTCAGAAATACAAAAGTTGGTCGTGAACATGAAGAACGAATTGGAGAAAATTAAAGAACAACTAGCCAATATAGTGTAGGGATGAACTTCAAAGGTAAACTCTTAGTATTTACTGCTCCATCTGGTGCAGGAAAGACCACAATCGTAAGACACTTGCTTTCCGAGTATGAAGAATTAGATTTTTCGATCTCTGCAACGACAAGGAAAAAGCGAGACCACGAAAAGGAAGGCAAGGATTACTACTTTATGAGTGCTGAAGAGTTCCGCACCAGGGCAGAAAAGGAAGAATTTGTTGAGTGGGAAGAAGTATATGAAGACCAATTCTATGGTACTTTGAAGTCTGAAGTTGATCGTCTTTGGAAGGATGGTAAACACATTGTTTTCGACATCGATGTTCGAGGAGCAACAAATATTAAGCAACGTTACGAAGAAGATTGTCTTGCAGTATTTGTCAAACCACCTTCACTAGACACGCTGATTCAGCGACTTAAAAACAGGAAGACAGAAAGTGAATCTAGCTTTAGCAAAAGAATAGCCAGAGTACGAAGAGAAATGACTTACGAAAATGACTTCGATAAGATCTTACTAAATGACCTCCTAGAAGTAACCCTTAAAGAGGCAGAATTCATTGTAGAAGGTTTTTTGAAAATTGACAATGAGTAAAGCCAAGCTCCCCAATATCACTATTAAGCCTAGAGCTCGATATGAGCAACTGCACTCTCTTCCTAAACTTCAAAAGTATGTACATTCCTACCACATTATTATTGAAAACCACAGCCAGGATGTTGTCCAACTAATAAGCAGACATTGGTTCATTACCAATGCCTTTGGGCAAACTCGTGAAGTCCAAGGCGTAGGGGTGATCGGCAAACAACCTGTCATAGAACCAGGGCACAGTTATGAATACGATTCTTGGAGCCCCTTAGACACCCCAATAGGTAAGATGTATGGTACTTTCACCATGCTAAATATTGCTGAACAAGAAATTTTCGATGTTAAGATACCAGAGTTCCCACTCAATGCAGATCAATTGGATAATTAGACAGTCTCCAATATCTTATTTTACAAGACAATCCTACTACAGTCTTCTTCGTATTTTTACTAACATGAATTATCTACTTGGAGCCTGCCTATTATTTCTATCAATAGGTCTGAATTCGCAACCTTGCGTGGGTGGGATGTCTGGTGGCTACCCCTGCAGTAACGTAGACCTTCTGGCCTTCATGAATAAAAGTTCTATCGGCGGCACAGGCAGCCTAAATGATGTCTGGGGATGGTCAGATCCCTTGACCGGCAAGGAATATGCGCTCGTGGGTCTTACCAACGGAACATCCTTTATTGATGTGACAGATCCTTCTAGCCCTATCTACCTAGGCATCCTACCAACTC
>CAZMYK010000261.1:0-6046 GCA_964570435.1 uncultured Saprospiraceae bacterium
ATGGTCAAAACATAGATGCCTTAGGACTACCTGTCTTGGAAGGATCTAATCCAATACATGAAAAAGAGCTTGCACTTTGCATTAACACTGCAAAACAGTTTCAAGTGCAATTAGGAGACCAAATACCTGTCATGATAGATGGCCTTCGAACTGATCTTAAGGTCGTAGGAATATACCAGGATATCAGTAATATGGGCAAGGGCTTCCGACTTTCAAGTGAAACGTTACATGGAATCAATCCAATGTTTAAGTCATCAACTTATGCCTTATTGCTAGAGGAGGGTATTGACAAGGTGGTTTTTGAGAAGACCCTTCAAGGGAGATTTGGTGAAAGCTTAAAAGTAGAAAAAGGGGCTGAACAGAGGCAAGAAGTAATCTCCCTAGTTAGTGGTGTAAATACTGCCTTTCTCCTCATTGCAGGCTTCTTCTTGCTCTTCATGAGTATCATTATTTTCAATGATCAAGTACTTGAGTTGCGTGAAAATGAGACATCTTTTAATGTTTTGAAGGCTATTGGGTTCAGCCGTGGTCAGATTAGGCAAGGGCTTTATGTGAAGATCTTAGTAATTGTGCTAATCAGTAGCTTTCTGGCACTTCCTTTAGCACACTTCATTAGCCCAAGGATCATGAATGCCTTTACTGGAGGTATTGGCTTGCCACAATTTCCATACCTACCATCATTTGTAAAAACCTTATTACTTGTACCTCTTCTAGCCATGATTAGTGTATTGCTAATTCGATTTTCGTCAAAATCTATTAATAGAATAAAGTCAAGTCTTCTAATTAGCTAGAAGTATCCGAGAACAAAAAAAATATATAAAAAATGAAACATATAATATTATTTAGCCTGCTTCTTATTTTATCATTATCAACAGCAAGAGCTCAGAGAATTGGACTGGTGGATCATTACATGAAGGAAGTCATTAAGAAGAATCCTAGTCCGGGGATAAGTATTTCTGTCATAAAAGATGGCAAAATTGTACATCTGGCAGGTTATGGTAAGGAAGAAATCAATCGTGCTGTGGAAATGACTCCAGAAAGCACTATGGATATCGGATCCATTACTAAGAGTATGACAGCAATTGCCATACTGCAGCTTGTGGAGTCTGGCAAGCTTGATTTGGATGCCAAGGTGACCAAGTACCTGCCTTGGTTTAGGACTTCTAATAAAGAGAAAAGCGACTTAATCACAGTTAGAATGTTACTAAACAATACCTCTGGCTTGGTCAACTTGGGGAAATCCACAGCAGCTTATCGAAGTATGTCTTCTGCTACAATGAAGGCTGTTGCTGCAGATCTTTCGTCTTCTCATTTAGACTTGTCACCTGGAGAGTCTTATGCCTACTCTAATTATGGCTTCCATGTTGCAGGATTAATCATCTCTGAAGTATCAGGGCTTGACTACTTCTCCTACATGTGTGAGAACATCTTTCGTCCCTTGGGCATGGCGCAGACGTCTTTAGATCCTAACGTATTTAATAATTGGTCTACTAAGAATGGTCATGGATATGGTATTAATGGGATTATTCCACACCCGAAAAAAGCTCAAGGTGCTGCCTTTGTGGCAGCAGGGCGAATGACCAAGAGCAATGCAAGGGATATGGCAAACTATATGTTGATGCTATTACAGAAAGGCACCTATAAAAAGGAGGAGATTATTACTGAAAATAGTGCGCTAAAACTGGCAAATAAGGAGATTAACTTCCAAGGACTTTCGAATTTTATTGGCTGCGAAGGCGATGATTGGCACTATGGCTTTGGCTTAATGAAGGCAAATATTGAAAATAGAGATCTAATTTTTCATGGAGGTAGTTCGGGTACCACAAGCAGCATAATGCTTTTAAATCCTGATTCTAAGACAGGTGTTTTTGTGCTTTCAAATCTAGATCAAAGTTACCTAAGTCCATTTGGAGCATATGATAAAGACATCACGATAGCAAATAATATCCTAAGAATTCTTGAAGGGCAAAGTACGAGCGACTTTGGACGAACTTGCCAAAAGGATGAAACTTCAAATTCCTACGACCTTCCTTCAGAAGACAGGGTAGACTACCTTGGGTCTTACTTCATACAAGAAGGCGGTGAAGACTTAGTGATCGGCAGTGCCAACTTGTTAATTGAGGAAAAAGATGACGTAATGGCGGGTAGTTTTGTACGAGATGGGCAAGTTGTAAGTAGTTTTGAAATAGACTTCGTGAATCCCTTGGTTGCGATAGCCAGATCTAAGTTTGGCAGAGCACAAATCTTTAAGTTTGCTAAGAAGTCCAATGGCAAGGTCCTTACCTGTGACTTTGGACACACCGTATACAAGAAGCAAGAGGCCTCAATTGGAAAATTACAAGAGTATGCCTTTGGTGATCTGAAATTTCAACTTAGCGAGCAATGGTTGGTCGAAGAAAGTGGCGAAGAATTCCTAGCATTAAACAATGAGAATAGAATTATTGTAAATAGCAATAAGAGCCTCGATATAAAAAAGCATATTGGTGGGGAACTCAGAAAAGGTCCTTCAAAACTAATCCGATTTGGCGGGAAATTGTGGACAGAGACTGTTCTAAGCAGCCAACAGAATGGAAAGTCGACCACCCACTGGCAAGTCCAAAACATCGAAGAACCAAGGTATAGCATTATTTTATCAAGCCCTAGTGAGGACTTCTACTCCATCTCTCAAAACGTAATAGATCATTTTTTTAAGCAAAAGATATAATCATGAAAATTGTAAATATGTTTTAGTCCTTAATCCCATTGAACAGAAGACGTTTAAATTGTGTTGCCTGTAGAGCTATAGAAATGCAATGAATCAATTGGTATCTTTTATAAATCAGAGCTTGGACATAAGAGGAAGTGAGAAAGATCTACTCGAGCAGCTTTTCGAAGAAATTCAACTACAAGCTAAGACTACCTTTATCACTGAAGGACGGGTAGAGCCCTTTCTGTATTTTATAGCGGAAGGGATTGTGAGGGGATACAAAAATGAAAATGGAAATATCGTTGTGGAGCATCTAGCTGGACAGAATAGCTTTGTTACTTCTTTCGATAGTTTTTTCAGTAGAAGGCCTGGCATAGATAATTTTGAAAGCCTGACCGACTGCATAGTCTATAGAACCTCCTTCGAAGGTTACACAAAACTGAAAGGGCTAGGTGAAAAATGGCGTGATTTTATTGAAAGCATAAATCATGAAAATATGCAATGTAAGTTGGGACGGATCAATGATTTTCAGACACTGACAGCAAAGCAGCGATATCTGAAGTTTTTAGAAACCAATCCTGAACTAGCCTTGAATGTATCTGTGGAAAATATTGCCTCCTTTTTGGGAATGCAACCCCAATCATTGAGTCGAATTAGGAGTCAAATCGCGATGTAGAAATTCAAGTGAATAGCCAGGTCAAGTAAATCGAAGTCAGATAGCATCGGTTGATGTCCTAGTAGTCAAATATCTGTTCAGATTTAATTGTAGACCTTGAGTTAATTTGTAAATTTCTATGATCTTGCAGAAATTACAATCCAAATGACATTGCCGCCTTTACATCCAGAAGTTTACAGCAGAGTACTAGTTATAGGAGGCCAAGGATTTTTAGGCTTTCATATTTGCAAGAAACTTTCGGAACTTGGTTTTGATGTTGTGATCGGCAGGAGGACAAGTTCCGCAAAAATGCAGCTAGCTCATGAATGCATAGAACTTGACCTTGTTTCCTCTGAGACTTCAACAATAGAGAACTTACTTTCTGGTTTTCAATGTGTCATTTTTTGTGGTGGTGCTGATGACAGGTCTTTACCCAGGGGTGATGCCTTCACTTACTTTTATAAAGAGAACGTCATTCCATGCCTGAATTTGGTTGAAGCCTCAAAGAATGTTGGTGTTGACAAAGTGATCATTTTAGGTTCATATCTGGCGGCCTTTGATCGGTCCCATCCAGAATGGGAATTGAGAATGAAACATCCCTACATTAACAGTCGGTACCTACAGCATGCAGAATCAGTAAAGGCTGCCAAGCAGAAAGTACAGGTTGTCATTGTAGAGATTCCATATGTCTTCGGAGCTTCGCCTGGTCACATACCCTTGTGGAAACCACTAGTAAAATACATAAATCTTATGCCATTGGTTTTTTATACCAAGGGAGGCACGAATATCATGGCAGCGGAGCAGGTCGCCGCAGCAGTCCTTGGAATTGTTAGAAGCAGTGATCCAAGGACCTATTGGACCATTGGCTTTGAAAACGTCTCGTGGTCAAGAATGATTACAATGATTGCCAAGGCTAGCGGAAAGAGGCGAAAAGTGATTTTACTGCCCAACTTTCTTTCTAATATACTGGCCTACTTTATTAAACTTTACTTCAAAGTACGTAAAAGAGAGCCTGGTTTAGATCCTTATCACTACATGGACTTTCAGACAGAAAACAGCTTCCTAAATGTAGGTGCTGAGATGGAGGCCTTGTCTTATGGGCCAGTTGATATGCAAGAAACTATGAATCAAATGGTTAAGGCTTGCCAGTCGAAGTAGTTACAGAGGTTGTTTTCCGATCTTAGTTTTCAAAAAGTGCCTCTTTTTGCACCATTTTGACCCTTCAAATCTCTACTTTTTTACAACTCGGTTTTGAACTATATTCCTAGGAATTTTAAGAAAATATTCTAGAATGTGTAATAATTACATTCCGCGCTAATCTAAAGAGTAAATCATAAAATAAATTTACGATGAAAAAATTAGCAATTGTTTTATTAGCGGTCTTTATTGGTAAACTTGGATCAACACAAGATCTAAGTTCTATTTATCCTTTCAAAAGTGAAATCTCAGGACTAGGAGATCCCATCATTCTGATTCCTGGCTTAGCATGCGATGGCGCTGTCTGGGATGAGACGGTAGCTGAGCTAAAGACCATGTATGAATGTCACGTTCTTACACTTGGTGGATTCAACGAAGAAGCACCAATAAATCTAGACAGAGGTTTCCTGCCAATTGTGGAAGAGGGAATTAAGAGCTACATTAAAGAAAATATGGATCAGAAGCCGATACTGATTGGTCATAGCCTAGGTGGATTTCTCTCAATGTCATTGGCTAGCAAGCACTCAGAAATGCTGGAGAAAGTGATCGTTGTGGATTCCTATCCCTTCATGTCAGCTGCATATAATCCAGAAGCCACGATCGAAAGTGTTAAAGAACAAGCCGAAGCCATGAAGAATATGTTGATCAATACAACTGATAAGGTTTTCGCCCAACAACAAAAATTGACTATGGGAGCTATGATGAAGGATCCTAAGCACATCGAAGTCGCGACAGAATGGTCTATCAACTCTTCGAAAGCTACTGTCGCCGTGGCCATGTTTGAATTAATGACGACTGACTTGCGAGCTGAGGTTGCTGGCATCGAGGTGCCCACCCTAGTTATTGGAAGCTGGTACGGAGGAAAAGACTATGGAATGACTAAGGAATCAGTTAAAGGTAATTTCGAAACACAATTTGGGAAGGCATCAAATGTTACAATCAAAATGGCTGGTACTGCAAAGCATTTCATAATGTGGGATGAAAGTTCGTGGTTCTTGGAAGAAGTCCTAACTTTTACAAATAATGAACAGTAGGGAAGTACAATTTAAGAAGATTCACAAAGATAATAGTGATAAGATATTTCGACTTTGCCTGGCCTTTGTTGGCAATACCTTTGACGCAAAGGACTTGCAGCAAGAAATCTTAATTAAAATTTGGAAGAACCTCGCGAATTTTAGAGGTGAAAGTAGGATCGAAACTTGGATCTACAGGATAGCAACCAATACTGCTATCCTGTATTCAAAAAGGAGCAAGAGAAGGACTATACAAAAATCTGACTTGGAACTTTCCGGCCAAGTACATGTGCAAGATCAAAAAGATTCTTCCGACCAAGGAAATGATATTAAACAACTATACAAGGCAATATCTACCTTGAAAGAAATTGATCGCATACTTATTGGCCTTCTTCTTGAAGGACATAGCTACCAAGAAATAGCTACGATTAGCGGTCTTGGGGCATCGAATGTAGGAGTACGGATCAACCGAATAAAGAAAATACTTAACAAAAA
>CAZMYK010000262.1:0-6029 GCA_964570435.1 uncultured Saprospiraceae bacterium
CCTATCAAGGAGGATGGAAACTTGGGAATGTGTGTTGATATGCACAAGCACAGGGGTAGCAGTACTAATCCCGAGAGACAGGAAGGTCCACATGCACACCAAATCTACCCAGTCAGTGAAAAACACTTCTACGTTTGCGATCTCGGGATAGATAAGGTGATGAAGTATGAAATTAATAAATCAAAAATGATCTGTGAGAAAGGCATTCCCATACCAAATGGAAATGGCCCAAGACATCTGGTCAAACATCCAACTGAAGATCTCCTCTTTGTGATGAATGAACTTAATGTTAAAGTTTCAATGCTCTTTCAAGATGAACTTTACAAAGATTTCCCCACCCTAGAAAATTCTAAGTCTGGTTCTGCGATCCGAATTCACCCTAATGGCAAGTACATCTATGCAGGTAATAGAGGTAGCGGATTAATTAGCTTATGTAGGTATGAACATAAGGAGAAGAACTTAGAGGTGATTGAGCACTTTCCGTGTGCAGGCGAAACACCGAGAGAATTTCAGCTGACTCCAGACGGAAGCTGGCTTTTGGTGGCCTACCAAGATTCTGATCAAATTGAAATATTTGCGATTGACCCCTTCACAGGCAGACTTTCCAAGCATAAGATCTACAAGATCAAAAGTCCAGTTTGCCTGCAGTTTTTAACTTGATAGTGCCTAAAGCTTGAAGGTAGACATAATTTCTTCTGCAGTCTTAGAGTATTCGTCAAAAGCATCCTCTTTTGCGGTGAAGGTAAGAATGTAGGCAAATCCATCTTTGAGATAAACATGCTGCTCAAACTTAAGATTATAGATTCCTTGTTGGCCAGAAAAGAGCATCTTGGAATATTCTCCCAAGTTTTCGCTGCTAATGATTTCTGCACCAGAAATCATACTTTTGATTTGGCTTTTGCTCGCAGCCATGAATTGATCGAGATCTATTGCCTTATGCGCCGACACATCTTCTACTACCAGATTCACATTCTCACGAAAATTGTCTTGGGCGTCCTCGACTGGGCTGAATAATAAGAACTTCGTTCCCATTATTCCAGATTTATCCAACGACCATGTGTCTGGATAAGTGATCTTATAGTTTGCTTGTTCAAGTATTTGCTGGCCCATTCCATTGAAATTGCAAGAGATTAAGAAAATTAAGATGATCAAGTACCTCATCAGAAGTATAATTATTTTAAATCAAAGATAAAAAAAAGGGCAACCCCGAAAGATCACCCTCAACTCTGCGTAAATTAACCTATAATAAATTCTTACTTCATGGTTAGGTAGTTCTTAGTAGCGAGCTCGCTATCTTTACCGAAATCGATTTCAAAGGTGTATGCAAATTTGCATGGCTTTGTATCTGGGAGCGTGATTTCGAGTCCTTCGTTCCCCTGTGCCCACTCCAGATCACCTTCCACACCTAGCATTCTAACATTCTGAATATCCCAACTACAGAACTCTGAACCTTTCACTAGCGACTTGATCAGGGTTTTGTTTGATTCTGGCCAATCCAAGGCAATTGCATATAGCTTATTGTCCTTAGTCGTGAACCTAATATCTTCAGCCACAAAGGCATCTTGCTTCTTTTTCTCAGACATGTAACCGTCTTCAGACTCGGTAGGTCCCTCTCCAAATGTTTTCCAACATCTTGCGTCATATATTGCATCGCCATTGACCCGAAGCCATGCACCCATGTCAGCAAGAATGGCCTTTTGGTCCTCTGGAATTGTTCCATCAGCCTTAGGACCTACGTTGAGAAGCATACATCCATTCTTACTAACGATATCGATGAGGTCATCAACCAAGGTGTTCGACTCCTTAGACTCCCATCCCTCGGTGTGGCACCAGGATTTCTTACCCAATGACGTATCAGTCTGCCAAGGAAGCTCATGAATACCTGCCATCTTACCGCGCTCTAAGTCATAAATTATTGTTCCCTCTGGGAAGGACTTGTATTTGTGATTCTTATCTTGAATTGCAACATCCTTGCCCCATTCAATGCCTTTGTTGTAGTAGTAAGAGGCCAGCTTTGGATGAAATTCCTTAAAATCAGGTTGATCAACAAAGAAGTCCAACCATAAAGCATCTGGTTCATACTTGTCAATGATATTTGTAGTTCTGTCCCACCAAAGCTGCTTGAATTCCTCAGAAACAGGCTCATCTATTGCCTTACCCTTCTTACTGTAAAGATCTGAAAACTCTGGATCTACAGTATCAAAATGATCCTTCTTGTTAAAATAGGCCCAGTTAAATGCGAAATGGGAAGATACACCCATTTTAAGTCCTTCGGCACGACCCGCCTTGAATAGCTCACCCACAACATCTACCTTAGGCCCCATGTCTACAGAATTCCATCTAGTTATATCAGAGTCATACATTGCAAACCCGTCATGATGTTCAGCAACAGGGATGACGTACTTGGCACCAGCATCTTTGAATATCTTTATCCACTCCGAGGCATCAAAGTTCTCAGCTTGAAACATTGGAATGAAGTCTTTATAACCAAACTTCTTTTGAGCACCCCACTTTTCCATATGGTGTGTATACACGTGACTTGGCCCTTCCGATTCTAACTTGTAGTGCGCATTGAAAGTTGCAGTGTCCATGTACATTAACCTAGGATACCACTCAGAATGATAAGCCGGAACTGCATAGGGTCCCCAATGAATAAAAATACCGAGTTTGGCATCTCTAAACCATTCCGGTATTTCAAAAGCTGACAAGGATTGCCAGTTGGGTTCATACTTCTGCGCAACTTCTTCTTGAACTGTCTCTGTTTTCGTGCTAGTAGACTGGCAAGAGATTGCCACGATCACTAAAACCGCAAGGCTCAGAATGGTAGAAAGTCGCTGAAATGAAATCGTCATAGTTCTTAGATTTACACAATATATGTTTTCCAAAGATTGCTATTATCGATATTTATTGATAGAAGATAAGTTTATTATACTATTACAAATGTATTTCTAGACTCTGTCCAGCTTCACTGGTGGGCTCTGGTAAGCATTCCACTGACAGATATAGAGGCTCTTATCTGAATCTACACAAACATCATGTCCATGGTTAAAAACTTTCTGTTTTCCCTGACCTTGAAACATTTGTTCTAAAATACCATCATTATATTTGGGCTCACTTCCTCCTGGATTAGATACTACCTTATTTTCACTATCCAGAATTGTAACGAATCCAGTATTCCGCTCCCATCTTTTACCATCCTTAGTCTCGGACCAGCACACTCCTGAATAAATATTCTCATCATCTATGACTGGCCGACAAACAAAGGCACCTGGCAAGTCAGTTGTTTTAAGATATTGACCATCCAGGGTAAAGTGCTTAAATTGATAGTCATTTCTAGAGCTAATAACGAGGCTAGGATTATCAGGATCCCTAGAGTCGATAGCGATACCATGTGCATTGTTTAAGTTGTGCCTTGGATCCGTATTATCCCTACCCCCAAAGTGACGAATATAACGCCCCTTTTCATCGTAGTGCAGAATAATATCACTGCCATAGCCATCTGCTACATAAAAGTCACCTCCTGGCCCAACAGCGATCTCTGTCGGCATAAAGGGTTGATCATCTTCATAAACTCCAATAGTCCTAGGATGACCAATTGAAAAAATTAGCCTACCATCATTGGTCACCTTATTGACAAAACCCGCTTGCTTATGCCAAGACTTATCTGACTTTTGAAACCAACCACAGTCGGCAACAAATAGGTTGTCCTCTCCCCCATCTGGACTTAGAGTAAGACCATGACCACCTGGCATATTTGTTCCCCAATGGTCCAACAACTTACCGCTAGGATCAAAGACCATGATATTATTTGCAGTATGATCCCCAATCATATATAACCTTCCACTTGAGGCTTGCACCATTTCATGACAATTCAAAATTGGGTTGTGATTCGGACTAATCTGCGCCCACTCGCGGTTCACAGTATATCGGAAATCTCCATGCCCTATGACAAGCTCTTCTTCAAACTTGCCTGGTATAATGATGTTAAACAATTGTGGGCCAAGTACTGAGGCTCCTAAACTTAATGTACTAGTTCTACCTAGGAATGCTCTTCTCTTCATTATTGGTACATATAATATTGTGAATGGCGACTTATCTTTTTAACCCTATGCAATAATGGACTTTACAACATGTCCATGGACATCTGTGAGTCTATATCGCCTACCCTGGTGCTTGAATGTGAGCTTTTCATGGTCGACTCCTAGCAAGTGTAACATAGTCGCATGAAAATCATGAACGTGTACAGGATCCTTTGCAATATTGTAGCTAAAATCATCAGTTTCGCCATATGAAAAACCAGCTTTTACACCTGCACCTGCCATCCACATCGTAAAACACCTAGGATGGTGGTCTCTTCCATAATTGTCTTTCGTCAATTTACCTTGCGAGTAAACCGTTCTTCCGAACTCTCCTCCCCAGATGACAAGGGTATCTTCAAGTAAGCCTCTTTGTTTCAAATCCGTAATTAAGCCAGCTGTGGCCTGGTCGGTATTCTTGCATTGATTTCTAATACCGTTCGGCAGGTAACTATGCTGGTCCCAACCTTGGTGGTAAAGTTGGACAAATTTCACATCCTTCTCTATCAGTTTTCTAGCCAGTAGACAATTCGCTGCAAAGGTGCCTGGATCTCTACTATCCTTTCCATACATTTCATATATATGTTCAGGCTCTCCACTAGTATCAGTGACCTCCGGTACAGAAGTTTGCATTCTGTAGGCCATTTCATATTGCTTTAATCTGTTGTCTACTTCTGGATCGTTATATGCATCTGCTTGAAATTTATTGAGCTCGTTAAGCTTATCAAGCATATTTCTCCGATCCCTTCCATCATAACCTTCGGGATTATTAAGGAACAGGACAGGGTCCTTCCCAGATCGGAATTGGACACCTTGATGATGGGTTGGCAAAAAGCCATTTCCCCAAAGTCTAGCATAGAGTGGTTGCCCACCAGCATTCTTTGAAACTAAGACGATGAAGGAGGGAAGATTTTTGTTGTCAGATCCTAGGCCATAGCTTAGCCAAGCTCCAATCGAAGGTCGTCCTGCCAGTTGATGTCCAGATTGAAAGAAGGTAATAGCAGGATCGTGATTGATTTGCTCAGTATACATAGACTTAATGAAGCAGAGTTCATCTACTACCTTCGCAGTATGAGGAAGAAGGGAGCTGACCCATTGTCTCGAAGCGCCATACTGTTGGAAGTCAAATAACGAAGCAGTAACTGGCAAAGACGATTGACCTGAGCTCATACCAGTCAATCGCTGACCCTTTCTTACCGAATCGGGCAAATCCTGCCCATGCATCTTGGCAAGTTGAGGTTTGTAGTCAAACATATCCATTTGCGAAGGGCCACCGCTCATAAAAAGATATATAACACGCTTGGCTTTGGGCGCAAAGTGCGGAAGTCCATTGATTCCACCACCTAGTGATGCCATAGGCATTGACCCTGATGCAAGGACTTCATTTTTGCCTCCCATTAGTCCTCCTAGTGCCAAGGCACCTAGACCAAGAGACGTGTTTTTAAGGAAGTGCCTTCGGTCAATTTTCTGCTGAATTTTCTTTATTTCTTCATTCATAATAGGGTCTATCTCTTAATTATAGTAGCGTCCGCATTTAATATGGTGCTCGCAATCACAGCGTTAGCAGCTAACTCGGCAGGTTGCACTTTAGTATTAACTACATAATCGCCGGCACCGATCCAACCGACCATTTTCTCTGGATTATTCGTAAATTTCTCAAACTCCTGGGCTCGTAGATCAAGTAATACTGCCAATTCTTCTGCAGCAGGTGCTCGACCGGCCAATTTCGCAAAGGCTTTCGAAATAGAGAGCTCGATATTTTCTGTCCGTGAAATTTCTTCAGCCATTACCTTCGCAGTCTCAACGTAGGCAGGATCATTCATTAGAACCAGTGCTTGCAATGGTGTACTCGTTTTCTGCCTAGTCACAGTACAAGCACTTCTGTTGGGTGCGTCAAATATCGCTTGAGTAGGATTTGGAACTGTTCTTTTCCAAAAAGTGTATAGACTTCTT
>CAZMYK010000263.1:0-6029 GCA_964570435.1 uncultured Saprospiraceae bacterium
ATATAGGAAGGGCAAGGTCCACCTATTCCCATTGGTAGTCGGCTACGCAAGCACATTCATGCCCTACGCTTTGGCCAAATTCAATGGAATCGAAGACATTGACTATGTGATCTATGCGGGACTAGCAGCTGGCACTACAAGAATCGTAGAAATAGGACAAACGGTCAATGTTGGTCGTGATATCTTCGGAGACATAGGCGTCGAAGAAAGTGACCGTAGCTCAAAAGACATGTTTGAGTTGGGCCTCCACGAACCTACTAGGTTTCCGTTCTTTAAAGGCGAAATCTTTAATGAGGACATCATAAATCCCCTGAAGCACCGTGTCGTGAAGAACATTTCTGTGAACATGATCCCAGGGACATTTGAAAGCATCGAACTGCTCAACAAGAAGTACCACGCTGAAATCGTTACCACTAATGGAGCAGCCTTTGCATACACTTGTAGGATGCTTGATGTTGACTACTTGCAATTTAGAACCATTTACCGTTATCTAGAACCCTCATCAACTATCAATCGGGAAAAAGAATTTGCCATTAAGCGACTAAATTTAGACCTACTAAAGGTCCTTGACGAACTGGCCTACTTAAACCGCTAGGCCATCGCTTCTTTATTAAATCTTATATCCACCCTTGGCCACTTTATAGCTGTAAGCAAGTCTCGTAATTTGCGAATAACTCTTCATCCCATCAGAAACGCCTTGTGCTTTCAAGTAGTTATTGTAGAACAAATCTCTCAGCTTGGGAGCAATACTTGGGTACTTGTCAAGTCGCTCACGAATGGATTTCAAGTCTGTAGTAACAATTTTCGGAAGTCGATAAGCCTCTTCTTTTAGGGTCTCTGGAAAATTCCGCCGCAGGGCTCTGTATAAGTATCCTTGGTATTCCATCCATCCTGAATACTGTAAGAAGGTATGCTCTGAATTAATACATGTCATGAAGCCTATGAAATTACAAACTCCTTCATCCGTGAAGCTATAGGCATGAGCCATTTCATGTGCCATCACATAAGGTTTTTCTATGTGGTGTAGACCATCATCTATATGACCTTCGAAGACAAAAGGAAAGTAGACACCGGCAGTCTTGATTCGTAGTAAACTACCCTTCGGTCGTAGGCGTCTAATCTTAGGTTTCGCAAATAAAGGCTCACCCAGTGATTCAAGGACTTTAACTTGGGATTGCATCACTTGCCCTTCTAGGTCTTTTGGTAGCATTTCTGCATTAATAGGTAGGCTGTCAATAGGCTGCAGGTCCTTTCTAAGCGCTTGCAAAATGGAATCCACCGTTAGTAATTCGGCGTAAAGAGATTCCTTCTCTGGTTCTCTTAATTCTAAGTCGACCCGTTTATGAAAATCAGATCTTGCATAGTTAAATCCCCAAGACCAATAGAATATGAAGACGATCCATCCCACAAAGTTGCAAAGGAAGGGCAACCAAGGCATTTTTTTCTTTACAAAAAACCTCCTGACGAGGATAAACACAAGTAGTAAAATGAAGAGGTACAAGAGTGGAAATGGAATGTATGTTAGTGTAAAACTGTAAAGCCACCGGATAAGTCGATAAATTCCATTGGTGTAGACTGCTTCTATAACTTGAGGAAGTACTTTCGCGACCTGGAAAAGCAGTAGGGAGGCAAGTCCAAGCAGAAAACCGTGGTATAACTTTATCAACTTCATTTAATGGCCGCATTTGTCGCCAGACGACACTTTGAAAACACAAGTAAATATAGGCTTCAAGACCATAAGTAGGTTGTTATATCTAATTTTAGTTCTATATTTGCAACCTTTGTTTAACAAATAGAGTTAAAAGTATTAGAACAATAAATAAATATTAAAATGGCATTTGAATTCACAGACAACAACTTTCAAGATACAGCGCTTGCTGATGACACACTAGCTGTTGTCGATTTTTGGGCAGAATGGTGCGGACCATGTAGAATGGTAACACCAATTATTGAAGAACTTTCAAAGGATTTTGATGGTAAGGCACTTATCGGAAAGGTAAATGTAGACCACAATCCTGAAGTTTCTATGAAGTATGGAGTGAGGAGTATTCCTACGATTCTTTTTATTAAGAACGGAGAAATAGTAGACAAACAAGTAGGTGCAACTTCGAAAGCTAACCTTGAAAGCAAAATCAACGAGCATTTATAAAATAAAGCTTGAGATAAAATAAAAGGCCCTATATTGACATTCAGTATAGGGCTTTTACTTTTCATAGTAGCACCTATTTTTCAACGTAATTCGCGGCAATGGAATTCTTCGAAAATTATGATCTAAAATCCTTGGACAATCTAGACTTGCTGGCGAAGCAAGTTGTTGAAGGATTCATTATTGGGCTGCATAAGAGTCCCTTCCACGGGTTCTCAGTCGAGTTTGCTGAACATCGATTGTACAATCCTGGAGAATCTACACGGAACATCGACTGGAAGGTGTATGCAAGAACGGATAAGTTGTTTACTAAGCGATTCGAAGAGGAAACCAATCTTAGATGTCAGATTGTGGTGGATTGCTCTTCGTCAATGTACTTCCCTGAAAATGACAAGAAGCACAACAAGTTGATCTTTTCTTCTTTGGCAGCAGCTTCCTTGATGAATCTTTTAAAAAGACAACGTGACGCTTTTGGTCTTAGTCTCTTTGATTCCAAGTTGAACATCCATACTCAAGCTCGTTCGAGCACCTCGCATTACCGTTTACTTTTGACCTACCTTGACCAACTCATTAAAGACGAGACTCCACAGAAAGAAACTTTTGCCACAGATGCCTTGCATCAAATTGCTGACAGTGTCCATAGACGGTCGCTTATCATGATCTTCAGTGACATGTTTGATACGAGTGAAAATGCAGATAAGCTGTTTGCCGCTCTGCAACACCTCAAGCATAACAAACATGAAGTAGTCTTATTTCACACTGTGGATAAGACCTTGGAACTTGACTTCGAATATGAGAATAGACCATATGAGTTTATCGACATGGAATCAGGTGAAAAGGTGAAGTTACAGTCCAACCAAGTAAAGGAACTCTACCAAGAAAAATTGAAGGCATTTACTAGCGACTTGAAAGCCAAATGTCTTCAATATAAGATCGACCTAGTCGAAGCAGATATTCGAAAGGGTTTTCACCCGATTCTGCAAAGCTATTTAGTAAAACGAACGAAAATGAATGTCTAATGATCAAATTATCAGAGATACCAACCACAGCACCAGAGGGCCTGGACAAAGACAAAATCAAAAAGAAGACCAAGAAAATTGCTAGAAGAATAGGTGAGCTAGCTGAGGTCATGAAGGCCGAAAAGAAGCATTCGATTCTAATCGTATTTCAAGGCATGGACTCCAGCGGAAAAGATGGTGCAACAGAACATGTTTTCAGTGCCACTAGCCCTTCACACGTTGCTGTGAAAGGATTCAAGAAACCCACCGATGAAGAGTTTGCGCATGACTTCCTTTGGAGGATTACTAAGGAGGCACCCGAAAAAGGTATGATCAAGGTCTTTGTTCGATCGCACTACGAAGATGTGCTGATCCAGCGCGTACATAAGTGGATAAGTGAAGAGCGTGTAAGTCAGCGAATAGATGCTATAAATGCCTGGGAAACCCTCCTGGTGAAGGACAATAATACTACTGTTCTTAAATTCTACATGCATCTCTCAGAGGAGCGACAAGGAGAAAAGTTACAAGAGCGAATCGACATCCCTGAAAAGAACTGGAAACATAATCCTGGAGACTGGGAAGAGAGAAAGCTTTGGGATAAGTATCGTCATGCCTATGAAGATGTCATTAATCGAACTACCATTCCATGGATTGTTGCTCCCGTCGACCAAAGGTGGTATAGAAATTACTTCATTGCAAGCAAGGTGCTAGAAACCATGGAGGCTATGAACATGCAACTACCCACCCTAGCTGATGGAGAAGGTTAGGATAGACAAATGGCTTTGGTCTGTGCGCATTTTCAAAACTAGGACCCTCGCTGCTAACAATTGCAAACAAGGCAATGTAAAGTTAAATGAAACTAAAGCAAAACCTGCTGCAAACGTCTCAGTTGGTGATCAGATCCTTGTACAGAAGAATGGTTTCAATCTCGTCTTCAAGGTAGAAAAACTGATTGCGAAACGTGTTGGTGCGCCCCTAGCAGTCGAGTGCTATCAAAATCTTACCAGTGAGGAAGAAATGAATAAATTCAGCGACTGGTTTGTTGGTAAGGGAAGGCCAGAAATGCGAGAAAGAGGTGCGGGAAGACCTACCAAAAGAGAAAGAAGAGTGCTGGAGGATTTCAAAGATGGTTTTTTTGACTAACGAAGGGTTGACTGCGTTTTGCAATCTGGTTTGAACCATTGAGATTAGGATATGACATTGATACCACACGTTCCTAAAACAAAGTAGCTTCTTATGAAAATCTAATCATTACCGCAACCTCCTATTTTGATAGTAACTCCTTGAGGTTAGTAATGAATGACCTTTCACGCAAGCACCTAAATTTTCAGGCTTTTTGAGTTCCTTTTCAATAAGCTTCAGTTGTTAGCAAGCCGCTACTGATTCAAATTTGAAAAAGATCACAAATATTCAGCTACTAATCGAAAAACTAAACTACTATTATATGACTACAAGTAGTTCTATTTAATAACTTATTTTTCAATGAATTAGAGCACACATTTGCTAAAACTGAAAAACGTTCAGTCTAATCATCTCCAATCATTTACTAAAACAATCAAAAAAAACATATATAAAAATTGTCAAAACATGTGGTATCCCAAATATTCTCCGTCTTAGGAATATATAAGCGTGTTTTAAGACTTTAAAAGTTTTGAATAAGATTACAGGACTGGTTAATTAGGATGACCAGTCCTATTTTTTTGTCTAAACCAACCGTGCCAACTGATTTTAATCTAGAATTGTTACTTCTCCAGCCTGGATCTTCTTTGAACCATCTTCTATGTCGAATTCCACTACATAGGTATAGACGCCTTCAGCCACAGCATTGCCTTCATGACTTCCGTCCCAAAAAAGTACACCATCTCCACTATTCGAGTTTCTTCGAAACACCCGCGTCCCCCATCGATCATAGATGTTTATACTATTGACATTGATATCGACCTCCTCCACGAATATCTCAAAGAAGTCATTGACACCATCATCATTGGGGGAAAAGACATTAGGAATGTAGACCTTATACAGATCCAGGTCTAGAAAAATCAAACTGTCGCAGCCTTGCTGGGATTGCAAAGTAATGTCATAATCGCCTCCTTCACTAAAGGAAAAACTCCCTACTTCGTAGCTGTCTCCATCAAAAATTCGAGCACTAAGGGTATCACTGTTGCTACCCAGAACTTCCAGGTCTAACAAGATGATACTGTCACAATTACTTTCAGTCTGAAGTGTGTCTACATATTCCCCAGATTCAGTCAACTCTTCACCTCCTAGGAAGAATACCTCTTCATCACAGATAACCTTGTCTACAGCCGTTACTTCTTGTGGGACACGATAGGAGTTTGTCGTCGAAAGGTTACACTCGCCATCTAAGGTTTCAAGCACAGCATAGTCCCCTTCTACCAAATTGGGCTTGTATAGGGAAGTAGTTTCTCCCACTATTGCAATTCCATCCTTGTACCATTGGTAGGTGGCATCTGGATGAGTAGTTACGCTAAGGATGTAATTGTCTGTGCAAGGATTCTCTGACTCTATAATGGTCTTACTGAAAAATTTGCTTTCAGCAAGCAACAAGTTATCAAAGAAATAGTACAGGTTTTCCTGGCTGCTTGTTTGAGCACAAGGAGGACCTATTGCAATTGCTGCTATATCCTCATCTGGAATAATGCTAATGGTCGTCTGTACCCAGCCCCTGCCTTCTACCCGCTTGTCACTTAGTAATTGCCAACCACCATCAGGATCGTTTGTAGGGCAACCTAGAAACTCATCTTCTTGGCCAAAGGGAAGGTTGTCACAATCAGGTGTTCCAAAAAAAGTAATGTTAATCGGTGGCGAAATAGCAAAGTCAACAAAACCGACAAAGAATTGAAAATTATACTCCACACCTTGCC
>CAZMYK010000264.1:0-6006 GCA_964570435.1 uncultured Saprospiraceae bacterium
TGGGAGAGGTGGTTACACAAAGAACCCAGAGGACAACTATAAGTTTAAGGTACCACAGTTGTACAATTTGTCTGACACACCCTTCTTTTTCCATGGTGCGAGCTATACAGAACTAGAAGACCTCGTTAGATATTTTAACGATGCTGTTCCTGAAAATGATAATGTGCCAGCAGAACAGATATCTACCTTGTTCACTCCTCTAGAAATGACTGAGGAAGAAATTAAGGACCTTACAGTTTTCTTAGAACACTCTCTTCGTGATCCTAATCTGGTTCGCTACTACCCAGACAATGTACTTTCAGGAAACTGCTTTCCCAATGCGGACTTTCAGTCGAGGATGGACCTGGGATGTAACTAGAGGACCTTATGCATCTTGAGATGTGGAATTCCAACCTCCTCAAATTCTTGGCCAAGCACTTCATAGTCTAAACGAGTATAAAAGTCCTTTACCGTTTTACGAGCATTCAAAGTCATTTTTTGGAATCCTTTCGACTTAGCAAATCGTTCTGAAAAATTGACCAATAGCCTTCCTACACCCTTCCCTTGCGCATCTGCATGCACAGCCACCTGTCTCATCTTAATCTCCTGCTCATTCAAGGGCTGTAGGACCAAACAGGCAATCAATTTACGGTTATTATCAAATCCACCGAGATGATATGACTCCCACTCCATGCTTAGTTCCATTTCTGAAAAACCCAACCCCAGAGGGCGTCTCAATATTTCATCTCGCAGTGCCACACTAAGCGCATAATTAGGGGTGGCAAATTTGTACTCTTCAAATTCCATATTAAATCTTGTCCGCTTCAGAATGAAACATTAAGTATATATTAAATATTGGCAATCTTGAAATTAACCCTGGATTTTTTAGAATAAATGTTGTACTTTTAAAATAAGAGCAAAAAATTGGCGTTATAGACATACAAATCGCAATATATAGATCGAAAGATCTTTAAGATATAAGTAGTGAGAGTTTTTTCGTAAGTGGGTTAGAGCTGGAGAGTTCTAACCCTTTTTTTTATCGCCCTATTGAGCTTGCACTATTCCTTACCCTGATCGACGCCAGAAAAGTTCTTTTAGATGCCTTTCAGAAAGTATTACCTTAACTTCTGCCCTTTCCTTAGATACGTAAATTTTTGTCCCCTGCCCTGCTGTGTAATGCGCAGAAATCAAAATACTCCTTGTAGATCTAGCAAGCTAGGGGCACAGCATCAAAATGTTAGCTACATAGGTCGCATCAAATTTCATGACAAACCTTGTCTTTGAATCCTACTCAACTCAGACTGTTAGATTGCTAGACTGTAAAAACCTTCTTACTTGATCACTAGGCTCTCTTTGTTGAATCCTGCAAAGATTCCGAACCCCTTGTTGACTCCAGACTGTTTAATATTTGAGTAAATACTAACTGCGCTGGTATTGACTGATCCGATGGAGCTTTGAGCCACCTGGTACTCTTCTAAACTTTTATAATATTCAAAGAGCTCAGCACTTGCATTAATCATTCTAATTTCAGCTTTCGTGTTCAACTGGGAACCATCCGCTGCGAATCCCTCCTGCGTCCTGAAGTCAATGCTCATCTTATTCCCGTTAAAGGTGTCATCCCCTAAAAATAGTCGCTTAGGCACATTCTGATCACCATACACAACCACATCATCTCCGAAACCTTCAAAACCAGCCAGCTCGCCATCTTCATGAAGCTCCATTTCGAAAATGTAGGTATCTCCTTCTAATTCGGAATCATCTATAATGATTCCTATCTGCAAGGCAAGACCATCTGAAAGCAAAATCGTATTGGTGTCTATTACTGACTCACTGCCTAAGAATGGGACTGAGCTAGTTGCCGTAAAACTAGTCCCCCTCCATCTTGGATGTGTTACTTCCAAATTGTAGGTGCTTCCTGCAAAGGCCTTCAATGACTCACTAGATGTGTAGATTCCAAGACCATTTTTTTCAGTGAGCACTTCTAGTACCTTTCCTGCCTCATCTTTGATTGCCACATAGGCATTCGATATCGTCTCAATCTCACTGCTAGAATCTAAAATATTTCTGCTTGTTGTAAGTTCGACACTGAAAGTCTGACCTTCGAAGAAGGTACTGTTAATGATAAGCTCTCTTTCTGTTCCTCCAAAATTTCCCTCCAAATCCTTAGTACACATAGCGAATAGCAACAATGATGCTGCTAGCATAGCATATCTAAAAAAGTAAAAGGCTTTAAACATTGTAAGAAAAAGTAATTATATGACACTAAGTTAAGTGAAAAAATCCACACATTCCACCGCTATAAAGCGATGTTTGTAATATTTTAGCAAGAAATGTGCTCAATTGTTACCACACCATCCTCCACGATGTACCTGACATCAAATATTAATGCCATTTCATCCAAGATCTCAATGATTGTGGATTGTGAGATTTTAGTGGTGATTCTGCAGGTCTGATCGATCCCTGACGGGTTAAATTTTAGGTTTGAATATTCTTCAGCTAGATCGTTAATTACTACAAAAAGGGATTCGTCCTCGTATGAGTGCGCAAATAGACCCCAGTCTTCGGCAACTACTTTTCCAAGTGTCACCTTGCGGTTCTTGATGCTAAATTTCTGACCAGCAGTGACCTTGTATTCAGCCCCATCATAGCTAGTAATCAACACCTTACCATCTCTTACCTTAACTATTGTTTCATCTTCATCCTCTTCCACTTTGAAAGATGTCCCTAGGACCTTGATTGACACCCTTTCTGTTTCCATGGTGAATGGTGCAGACTCATTTCTAGCCACATGCACAAAGAAATCTCCTTCCGTTCTTAGAAATCTATTGTTGATCGCAAAGTTGTCTGTAAAGATTTTTGCATTGTTGTCTGGGAACAGTTCGGAGCCGTCAAGTAGCATCGAGAACTTAGAAGAAGCTCCTGAAATGTAGCTTGCTTCGATTCCAGCCAGTCTTCCAGAAAAGTTATAAACTGTCGCAGCAAGCACAAAAATAAACACTGCTGCAATGGCCATAAGCTGCCTGGAGATCCTAAATCCCTTTCTTCCAAGCTTTGCTTGAAAACGCTTCCAAGCCTTCCCTTGATCAAATTGCCTCCAATCTTTAAGATTGCTGATCAAGTTGAGCAAGGAGATTAAGTCATTAAATAGCTTGGTATTCTTGTGCGAAAGGTTCTTCCATTCCTTGAGGCTTGCAACCTCATCTTGCGTTGCTTGCCCCGAATGAAACTTATCGATCAAGATAAAAGCCTTGTCATTTCTGGTGTCCATGGTTTAATTCTTCTATTCCGCTTATATGACGATTTATTCGATATATACCCCCAAGACGGAAGCGAAAAATCTTTAACTATATCCTCAACTTGACATTTAAATACGGAAGGATGGGAAAAACACTGATCTGACGAAGGTTAAAATCCTCGGTTCTGGGATTCTGGTACAGATAGATATAATAAGGATTCTGGCGGTTATAGAGGTTGTAGGCACCAAGCGAAGCACTAACTTCGTAGCCGCTGAACTGCTTAACGTAATTCAGGCTAAAATCAAAACGATGGTAGGCAGGAAGTCTGAAATTATTTCTAGCCTCAAAGTTCAGCACCTCATTGCCATTGATGTCTCTAAAGCCTTCCAGAGGAAGTGTAATCGCATTGCCTGTCCCATAGATCCATAGCGCACCTAGACTGTAGGAGGGACTAATGTGGTAGACTCCCGTAAAGTTAAGATCGTGTTTCCTATCATAACGATACGGAAAGGCCTCTCCGCGGTTGATGTTTGCGAATGTTCTAAAGCTTCGACCATAGGTGTATGCGATCCCTCCCGTAAATCTACCCTTCCTCTTCTTAATCTGAGCCTCCCAACCATAGGCAAGGCCTGCTCCAGCATCAACTCTAGATTCCCAATCTCTCGATTCTTCGAAAATGGGTTCCTGGGAAAGGTCATTGACCACCGGGCTAAAAAGATCATAGGCAGACCTGAATTCTAATAAATTTTCAAATGTCTTATAGTATACGGAGGTACTAATCCGATAATCCTCCAATACGTCCATCTTATAACTCACCGAAAATTGGTCAGACAATTCTGGCTGGAGCTCTGAAGTACTTGGCACCCACAAGTCAGTGGGAAGTCCAAGGCCAGGATTTCCAAGAAGGTGGATAAACTGGTTCATTCGTGAATAAGAAATACCTAGGAATCCTTGCCAAGGCAATCCTAAGTTAACCGACAACCTTGGCTGTAAGGATGAATAATTCTTGTCATCCACAGCATAATTGACAAAGTGGAAGCCAGTATGTATGCTGAGGTTGGAATATGGACGGTAGTAGCTTTCTGCATAAGCCGTAAACTCCCCCGTATTGGTAGGAATGATGTCCGAAAAAATTTCCTTGATCGTATTTCCTAGTGGTTTATTTGCCTGCTTCACAGCCGGATTGTAGGTATGCACATTTAATCCAAAGCCAAACTTAATATCTAGCTTGTTTGATCTGAAGTAGTCTAAATCTAACTTTGCGATGCGGTCTAGTATCCGACTGGTCGATGCGACCGTCAAGAACTTATCTTCTACATCCGGATCAGGATTATTGTCCAGTGAATGTTGGACATTGTAGAGGTAGTTGTAATTGACAAAGCCAAGCGTCAAATTTGCAAAAACCTTCGGGCCTAGGAGCCTCGACCACCGCAAGGAAGCCACATCTGTTCCCCAGGTAAGTTGATTATCAGTTTCTAAGTCAAAGTCACCAACACGCTGTGAATTATCATTAAATGAAACTTGATCACGGCCATGGTAGGCGCTGAAGGTGAGACTATTGCTATTCTGAAAATCCCTTTTGATCTTAAGATTAAGGTCGTAGTAGTTAAATCTAGTACTTTGAATGTCTAAGAATTCATTGACCGTAGGTCCTACAAGATTTCCGATCCACGATGTGCGCCCTGCAAGATTGAAAGATGACTTCTCCTTCTGTATGGGGCCTTCTACATTCAGCTTACCTCCTAGAACGCCCAAGGTAGCGGAGCCAGCATAGTCCTTGTAGTTACCGTCCTTCAATTGAATGTCAACAACTGATGAAAGCCTTCCACCATACTTGGCTGAGAAGTCACTCTTGTATAGGTTGACGTTATTGATCGCATCTTCATTAAACATGGAAACCAATCCGAATAGGTGGTTGACTTCATACAAAGGTATTCCATCAAGCATGATGAGGTTCTGATCTGGACTACCACCTCGAACGAGGAGGCCGCCTTGTGCCTCATTACCAGATTGAATACCTGGAAGTAGCGATATCGACTTAATCACATCTACCTCGCCAAAGACGGCAGGCAGGTTCCTGATTTCGTCCAAGGATATTTTCTCACGCCCCCTCCATATCATAGAACTATCTTGGTCGATCACAATGATCTCCTCAATTTCCATATTGGTCTTCAAAAAAATGTCGGAGCGTAGCCTCTTGTTGAGCTTGTAAGTTCTAGACACAGGTGAAAATCCAACAAAAGAGTAGTTCACGGTCTGGGAACCTTGCGGCATTGTAAAGCTGTAGTAACCGAATTCGTTGGTAATCGTTCCACGGTTAGTAAGGGGATTGAAGACCGATGCTCCAACCATCGCTTCACCTGTTTCAGCGTCCTTAACATAACCATTTATGGTATAGGAGTTCCTAGGCTTGAGTCTACTAAAAGAAATGTTCTTACTTGGATCTGGAATGATCAGAATCTTATTACCACGAGAAATAGCACGAACGGGTTGTTCGATAAGAAGGTACGAGAAAAGATCTGAACATAAGTAGGAAGTGGTATCTAGTTTCTTCTCGATCGATAAGTCTACAATACTCGAAGAATAGCTGACGACCAATTGGTTATTGGCCTCTAAGTTTTCAAAGACATCTTTGACATCACCTTCTTCAATGCTGACCCTAACTCGTCTGTCTAAGAGATCCTTCTGACCGTGCAATTGGAATGTTAGCAACACTACTGATATGCGTCTAATGTTTCACGGGTGTAAAAATTTTAATCAAGATATTGGAAATTGGGATGTTAGTAACGTT
>CAZMYK010000265.1:0-2190 GCA_964570435.1 uncultured Saprospiraceae bacterium
CGTCATCTTATCCTAAAAAAATTACTTGAACTAGCTCTCCTAGTCCTTCATAATTTTTAGTTCTAAGCTGATGATTCTTTTGGCTTGTGATAAAATTGCTTATCCTTTATTCACGTTAACTGGGAATAGTACCGATAGACAAAGTTGACTTAAAAAACGAAGAAGGGTAGAGCTTAAGTTACTGACAAGTTAGGTCATTTGCAGTGAACATGGGTAAGTTGCTCGGTACTTCAATCACCTGGTTAAAGGCTACACTTATAGCTTCTGGATGCTTCTGCTTTATTTCACCCCAGGACATCGTTTCCCACAATTGAAATGGCGCCTTCTTAATTCCTACGTCCTTCATCATGCCAGACATCCCCTTGTCATTGAGTGGCCACCATAAACTTTCAGTCTCCCGATCCCAAAGCAGAATCCCTTGGACTCCATCCCAATAGTCGTCATCGAAGTAGGTATATCCTGAGGGTGCGAAAGTGAACACCTGACCACAATATTTTCTAGTATATACTGCTGCAAGTTCAGCTAACTCGCAAAAGACTACCATTACAGGTTCATCACCAACTTGTTCGTTGATGGTCTCATGTTGAGACAGTAGACTGTAGGGATATACCTTTATTGTGGTCTCATCTTTTATGATCACGCATCGCATATCATCACCATATTGGAATTCTACAATGGGTAGGTACTGGGGATCATATAGGGCTGGAAAAAACTCCCTACCTAGACCTTGGTTCAACTTACATAGATCAATATTGGAATCCGAGACATCAAATTTTTCCCCGTTTCCGCCAGCCTTAAGAAAGGTCGATTCGGCTTCATTGATAACAAAGGAAGAATCGATAGAATATTTGATGCAAACGTCCACTTCCTCTTCTAAATCAATGGGGACAATTGAACTTGACTTCTCACAACTCTGGATGCAAGCGATTGATAAGCAGGCTAGTAAGTATAGGAAATGCGATCTAAACATCTTGCAAATTATACAAATTCGGCCTAACAATATGTCAAGCTTCAGACGACTAACAATGTATTTCTCAGTTTGGTTTACTTCATTTTTTAGAGAAATTTAATTTTGACTTTTTATGATTAGTGAGAATTAAAAGTGGCCAATGAGTCATTTTTCTTCAATACCCTATCTACCTAGTCCTTGTCTAAGAGTTAATTATGTTAATATTTTGTAAAGTTTCTAATATTTCTTTCCTTTGGAAACTCAAATCACACATTAATTTTAGATTAAACAGCCACCTTTTTATGTCTAAAGCCGCAATTCTGTCTATTAACACGTTATTGTACCATTGTGTGAAGTTTAACAAAAATTTAACAAGACATTGCAAGAAGAGGATTCTAACACATCTTCTTCTACTTACCATTAAGGTTTTTCATTATTATTTATCTAACCAAAATATTTTTCAATATGAAAAAATTCTCACTTTTCATTGTTGCTTTTCTAACAATGGTCTCGACGGTTATTGCCCAGAGGACCATTACAGGAGTAGTAACAGATGCTGAGGGACTAGCGCTAATTGGTGCTAACATCACAGCAAAAGGAACATCAGTCGGTACGATCACCGATATCGATGGAAATTTTAGCTTAGAAGTACCAGATGGAACAACAGCTATTGTTGTTTCTTACACAGGTTACACTACACAAGAACTAAGTGTAGATGGACTTGAAAGTGTTGCAATCATCCTATCCGAGGGACAATTTCTTGATGAAGTTGTTGTTACCGCAGTAGGACTTGAAGCCAACAAAAGATCGATTGGTTACTCAGTTCAAAATATCGATGCTGATGAGCTCTTGGATTCTAAAGAGACAAATATTGTAAATGCATTAAATGGAAAAGTTGCAGGTGTCCAAGTGACATCATCAGCAGGTTCTCCGGGTGCATCTTCAAGTATCAGAATTAGAGGTTCGGTTTCGGTCAACAAAAGTAACCAACCACTATTTGTAGTAGATGGAGTACCTATCGATAATTCTACAGGGGGGGCAGGAAACGGTACTGCCGGTGTAGATCAATCGAACAGAGCAATAGACATTAACCCTAACGACATTGCATCGATGACTGTTCTTAAGGGAGCATCTGCTACAGCCTTATACGGGGTTAGAGCGGCAAATGGTGCGATTGTTATTACAACAAAGAAAGGTAAAGCAGGAAAGCCGGTAATAAATGTAAGTGCATCTTACGGAAC
>CAZMYK010000265.1:2200-5994 GCA_964570435.1 uncultured Saprospiraceae bacterium
TAACCGGTTCTGAAATTTGTGAAGATTTAAATAACGGAACAGCAACTGTTAATAGACTTTTGGACCGTCAAGATACTTATGGACAAGGAAGGTTTAGAAATGGTGTAGCTACGTATAGAGGACCAGAAACTGGAGAAGGTGATAGCTGGGGACCACTCATTTCTGAATTGGAATTTGATGGAAATTCAGACTACTTTTTTGATAAAGGTGGTGCACTAGTTCCAGCTGGGGAAGGAAATGGAGTTGCTGCTAAAGCGTATGATCCATACACCTTTTTCGAGACGGGACAGACACTAGACCTTAATGCCTCTGTTTCTGGAGGAACAGATCAAATTAGATACTACATTTCAGGAGGTAGACTCAACCAGACTGGGGTAGTTCCAAATGCAGATTTCACAAGGACTTCTTTCCGAACAACAATCAATGCAGACTTATCTGAGAAATTAGAAATGTCTATGTCTGCGAATTACGTTAATTCTGGAGGCTCAAGAATCCAAAGAGGTTCTAACTTGCAGGGTGTAATGTTGGGATTGCTTAGAAATGCTCCGACCTTTGAGATAGGAAATGGTCTGGAAGGACAAGAAGCTGCTGATAACCCTGATTCTTATGTGAATCCTGATGGATCACAAAGATCTTACAGGTGGGGAATCTATGATAATCCGTACTGGGTTTCGAATAACAACCCAGCCAATGATGATGTAAATCGAATCATCGGATATGCTTCTGCCAAGTACCAATTTACCGATTGGTTATTTGCTTCCTACAAGTTGGGAGTTGATCAATATTCAGAAAGATACTTAGCAGCAGAAGACATTAACTTACTTGGTTTTGGTGGTAACGCAGGAAGTGTCAACCAACGATTTGCAGGAAATAGAGACTTGAACTCCGACTTAATCTTAGGATTTAATAAGAATATCGGGGAGCGTTTCTCTGTAGGTGCTGTCGTAGGTTATAACGTTTTTGATACTAGATATACTCAGCAATCAACAACTGGAACTGCATTGTCGGCACCAGGGTTTTATCACATAAGTAACGCCTCTGATATCACAACCGACGAGTTCATCAATGAAAAGAGAATTCATGGAGTTTACACTACAATTGACTTAGGTTATAATGACTGGGCTTTCTTAAACCTAACAGGAAGAAATGACTGGTCTTCTGCGCTGCCAGTGGAGAACAATACTTATCAGTCATATTCAGCGAGCTTAGGACTAGCAATTACTGAGGCACTAAATATTCAGAGTCGAATCATTGATTACGGTAAGATTAGAGCCTCATACGGTGTTATTGGTAATGATGCACCTATCTATGCTACGACGAATACTTTCTTCCAGGCAGTATCAGATGGTGATGGTTTTATCACTGGTGTTTCATTCCCTTCTTTTGGAACGAATGCATTTGAAAGAAGTACTCAACTTGCAAATGCGAGTCTTAGACCAGAGAAAGCAAGTACAATTGAGCTTGGAGCAGAGATCAAGTTATTCCAAGGAAGAATTGGAGCTGATGTCACTTGGTATGATACTAGGTCTGAGGACATTATAATCGCTGTTCAATTACCAGCGACTACAGGATTTACAACTGCCGTTCAGAATTCAGGTGTGATCACCAACACTGGTTGGGAAGTCATTCTAGATGCTGTACCAGTTAGAACTAAGGATTTCCGCTGGGACATTGTTGCGAATTTCACAACACAAGACAACATTGTTCAAGAATTGGCAGAAGGAGTAGATAACATTGGTCTAGCTGGATTTACTTCTACTTCAGCAGATTTAGTCCCTGGACTTCCATATTCTACTATTTTTGGAAACGGATTTCAGAGAGATGAGAACAATAACATGATCATCGGAGCTAATGGATGGCCTTTACAAGATCCGACAAAGAAGGCTCTAGGGGATCCTAATCCAGACTACACTGTTGGTCTAAGAAATACACTTTCTTACAAAGGAATATCTATTTCCGCTCTACTAGATTACAGAAAAGGTGGAGACATGTGGTGTGGAACTTGTGGAATTATCAACTACTTTGGTACTTCTAAAATTTCTGCTGATGAAAGAAATGACGTAGTTATTTTTGATGGTGTCACAGAAGATGGAACACCTAACAACACCCCAGTAGCTTTGGCTTACAGTCCAACTGCTTCGGAAGGTGAATTTTACAGAAGAAGATATGGTTTTGGAGGAATTTCTGAAATGAATATCCATGATACTTCGTGGTTAAGACTTAGGGAAGTAACAGTTAAGTATAATCTTTCCCCTAATATGCTTAAGAAGTTGCCTATCGAAGGCCTTGGGATTACATTGTCTGGAAGAAACCTATGGTTGCAAACTGAGTACCCAGGAATCGATCCTGAGACCAACCTAACAGGAGCCTCTAATGGTTATGGTTTAGATTATTTTAATATGCCTAATACCAGAGGCTATGCTGCTACTGTAAATCTTACTTTCTAATCACAATTATCGAAAAAAATGAAAAAATATATATTTTTATTATTAACAGGATTGCTCCTTTTTGGAACTTCTTGCGAGAAGACGCTGGAGGAGCTGAACCAAGATCCAACTAGGCTTACTGAAGTCCAGTTGAGATTGATGCTACCAGAAATCATCACCCAATCAATGTTTAGTGAAGCTGGGACGGGAGGAAGAGCTATTGGAATTATGTTGCAACAGTTTGATGGATTGGATGCACAACAACTTGCCTACAATGACTATGTTATGGGTGAGGACTTGATGAATACTTATTGGAGAACCGGCTTATATGCTGGTGTTTTAAGAAGCTGCGATGTGATGATCAAGCAAGCCACTGAAGAAGAAGCCTCTTTTTACGTTGGTGTTGGTAAGGTTGTAATGGCTAACCAATATGGGATCGCTACTTCATGGTTTGGGGATATTCCTTTTTCTGACGCATTAAGGGGAACTGAAAGTCTTAAGCCTAAGTACGATAAGCAAGAGGCAGTATACTCTGGAGTACTTGCAATGCTTGACGAGGCCATTGGTATTTTGGGAAATGCTACTGGCTATGGAGGTGGAGATCTAATCTATGGTGGAGACGCTGCAAGTTGGATCAAAACAGCAAGAGGCTTGAAGGCAAGATTCTTGATGCACCAAGCGAAGCGAAATTCAGGTAACTACGCGGCTGCCATGTCTGAGATTAATCAGTCATACGCAAGTGCTGCAGAGCAATCCGATTTTACTTTTGGAACTGCACTAACACAAAACTACCCACTAGCAAAGTTTGGGATCGGTAGACCAGGTACTCTTGGTTTTCACCCTCAATTCGCTAGCATGCTAGAAGGTGATCCAAGATCTTCATTGTTCTTTAAAGAAGAAGGTGGCAATCTACTATACTATGATGAAGCATTTCCTTTCACTAGAAACGATGCGACTGTACCTATGATATCTTTTGCTGAATTAAAGTTTATGGAGGCTGAGATCATGCTACAAAATGGTGGTGATGCTGCTGCTCCTTTGAAAGATGCAATTCTTGCAAGTATGGGAATGAGTGGTGCTGTAATGGAAGACGGAATTGCTTATGCAGATGCCGTTATCGGAGGCACAGTAGATCTTGAAACAGTTATTACTGAAGCTTACAAGGGATACTACGGACACGCCTTCGGTACCTCTTGGGCGAACTACAGACGAACTGGTTATCCAACTTTGACTCCATCGTCAAATGGTGTTAGTGGGCTAAATCCAAGTGGAGTGATTCCTGAGCGTTTTCTATATGTGGAAAGTGAAACACAGACCAATAGTGACAACGTGGCAGCTGCCAGAGCATCGCAAGGCGGTGGCCTCTTA
>CAZMYK010000266.1:0-5974 GCA_964570435.1 uncultured Saprospiraceae bacterium
AACTATCTAATGGCGAAAATGAAATCATTCTAGCGAATAGGAATGGCAGAGCAATTAGATTCCCTGAGTCGAAGGTAAGGTCTATGGGAAGGTCTGCAGCAGGTGTAAGAGGCATGAGGCTCGATGATGAAAGTGACCACATCGTAGGGATGGTGATCGGTAATCCTAGCAATCCTGATGAAAGTGTCTTTGTAATCTCTGAGAACGGTTTTGGAAAAAGAACCTTACTAGATGATTACAGGATCACCAATAGAGGTGGGAAGGGTGTAAAAACCATGCAAATTACTGACAAAACTGGTAAGGTGATTGCCATCAAGATAGTTACCGACGAAAACGATATCATGATCTCCAACAAGTCGGGGATCGTAATTCGAATCAAAGGCTCCGGTCTTAGAGTGATGGGTAGGGCTACACAGGGAGTGCGTGTCATCAAACTTGTCAAGAAGGATTCTATATCAGATGTAGCGATTATTCCACCTTCAGATGATGATGAGGAAGAAGAGTAATTAACAATTAGATATGTTAATCTTAACACTTTTTAAAGATTTATAATGCAAATTTTTCGTCTTTAGGGTAGATCAATTAAATTTATACAATCGAAAATTTTATAAAATGACTAATATGAAAAAACTCTTAATGCTAATAGCGGCAATTCTCTTCGTCGGAGGAGTATCGTTTGCTCAAGATGGTAAAAAAGCATTTAAGAAAGCTAACAGACTGCATGGGACCTATAATCTAGACCCAGGTGCAAATGCCGACAAACTCGACGAAGCTAAAACGCTTATTGAAACTGCGCTTGAAGATGCAGAAGTTCAAGCAATGGCTAAGGCATGGATTCTTAAGGGTAAGATTTACAATGATGCTGTAGGCTCTGAAATGAACAAGAAGATTCTTAATCCTGAATACGCTGTGCAAAACAATGGTGATGCAAGTATTGCGTTTACTGCATTGAAAAAAGCTCTTGAGATTGCGGAAAAAAAGTTTGAAATCAAGGATGCTGTGAATAATTTGAAGATCACTGCTGGTCACGTTTCAAACGCAGGAATCACTGCCTTCCAAGAAAAAAAATACGAAGAGGCATTCACGAGTTTTAAGAACTCTTTAGACCTCGATGAGGTATTGGTTGCTCAAGGAGCGGAATCAAGTTTCCCCGATGAGGCTACTAAAAAAGAACAAGTTTTTTACACTGCTATAAGCGGATACTACGCTAAGAAATTCGAAGAGGTGATGCCTGTATTTGAAAAAGCAAAAGCAATGGGAGATCCTGATCCTTTTATCTACGAAGGTCTTTATAATATGAAGAAGGATACAGATAAGGAGGCAGCTGTAGCGATATTGAATGAAGGAAGAGAGATGCACCCAGATGACACTGCCCTACTTTATGCACAGATTAACTACATGGTTGCTGAAGGACAACTTGAAGCGCTAATCGAAAAGCTTGAAGATGCAGTAGAAAAAGATCCTGAAAATATTTCAGTGTATACAACCTTGGGTTCAGTCTATGACAATCTAGCCACAGAAGCTGCCAAAGATAGTACTGCTGATGAAAGCAAGAAAGATATGTACTTTGGGAAGGCGAAGGATTGGTTTGAAAAGGCCTTAGCTAAGCAACCAGAGAATTTCGACGCCTTGTATTCACTAGGAGCTCTATACTATAATAAGGCTGCAACATTCACCTCTCCTCTTAATGAACTAGCTAATGACTTTTCTGCGGAAGGAAATAAGAAGTATGATGCACTAAAAGCGAAAATGGATGGACTATTTGATCAGGCCTTCCCATACTTTCTAAGTGCTGAGAAGCTCAATCCAGAGGATAATAACACCTTACTTGCAATTAAAGAAATGTATGCAAGGAAGGGAGATTTAGAAAAATCGAATGAATACAAAGCAAGAATTGAGGCTTTGAATAAGTAATAAATCACCTATTTGTGATCAAAAAATAGCTTACCTTTCACGAGGTAAGCTATTTTATTTTATGAGAGATATTGAAACAGTAGTTTTTGACTTAGGCGGTGTCCTTATTGATTGGAATCCTAGGTATGTTTATAATACAGTTTTTGAAGACCCGAAGGAAGTTGAATTCTTCCTTACAGAGGTTTGTTCTAATTCTTGGAATGCAGAGCAAGATAGGGGGAGGACTTTCGAAGAGGCAATTCGTATTAAGCAAGCGGAATTTCCTAAGTATCACCGTGAAATTGCCTTCTACTTTGAAAGATGGACTGAAATGATAGGAGGACCAATAAATGATACAGTGGAAATCTTAGAAAAACTATTCAGTGAAAGAAAGACTCGTTTGTATGCGCTTACGAACTGGTCAGCCGAGACCTTTCCATTTGCCTGGGAAAACTACAGTTTTTTAAAACTTTTCGAAGGAATACTAGTGAGCGGTAAGGAAAATCTAATCAAGCCTGATCCGAAAATCTATGAATTATTGCTTTCTAGATTTGATATTCAGCCTGAAAAGTCACTTTTCATAGATGACTCCTTAAAGAATGTAGAAGGCGCGAGATCCTGCAATATGCATGCAATCCACTACAAAAGTCCGTCAGAACTCAAAAAAGAGCTGCTTTCATATGAAGTTCTAGCTTAATATTTGCTGAAACTTATCTAAATTTACTCAATCAAATTACTTTATTATGAGAATTTTCACACTTGCTCTACTCTTGCTATCCTCACTTTCTATTGGAGCTCAAAGTTTCAGTGATGGCCAAAAGACCTTGCTTACCAAGCGAACTGCTTCATGGTGCCCTAATTGTGGGTCTTGGGGTTGGGAATTTGCAAAAGCCCTAGAGGCCACAGAAAACCCCAATGCAATCCTTATTCGTGCTCACTATAGTGGAGACCTAAAGTCGCAAGTTGCGGAAGAGCTCACAGCAAATTTTGATCCTATCTATCAGCCAGAATTTTATGTGAATGACGAGAGACAGGTGGCTGGGAGCAATTCTTGGTCCTCCATGGTAAGTGAAATCGACGAAAATATAAACCAAAACGCTGAGAAGTCTGCAAATTTCTCCTTTGAATTGGACGGTAGTGTGGAAGGAAGCACTATTTCTGGATCTGTTGATGTGAATGTATTAAATGATATTGATGGCGAATACTACCTGGCTATCTATGTTTTAGAGGACAGTGTTCTCAATGATCAGGCCGGTTTACCGGGTGATGTTGTACATAACAGTGTTTTGAGATGGTCCCTATCAGGCGCAAGTTTTGGTGCACAAGTATTTAATGGTCCTGCCAATGCTGGTTCTGGAACATCACTCTCATATAGTACTACCTACGATGATACTGATCTAGAGGATAGATATTTCAAACTACTAGCAATAGTCTGGCAAAAAGTAGATGGTAAATACTTAGTGGATAACCTGCACTTTAATGAAGTGGGAGCCACATCTTTTGTAGAAAAGATAGAAACCGTAGATCACAATTTCACAAGTCATGTTGTGGATTCAAAAGTACTACTCTCATTCTCCCTAGAACGTGAACTCAAAGCAGCAAAGGTGCAGTTTCTAAGTTTGGATGGACGATTACTTGATACCTTTACCTTTTCAGCTCGCCAGGGTCGAAATGAAGTCAGTAGATTCTTAAACAATACGCTACCTCAGATTGTATTAGTAACGATCTCGAGTGAAGAAGGCCTACTACTAACAGAAAAGGTCGTTATTCGTTAATAAAAAGACTCGGGAAGAATGTAAAATGAAAATCTTCTTTAGTTTACTTTTAAGCATCTTCTCAACCATCGTCGTTTCACAAGGTGTAATAAGCGGTAGGGTAGTCGACACAAAAAACAACCAAGGAATAGAATTCGCTTCAGTCCTTGTGATAGAAACGGGGGATGGAACAATCACTGAAGCAGGTGGCCAATTCAAGATAGAAAATATCAAACCAGGGTTCTACTCACTTAGTTTTGGTTTTCTAGGATACAAGGATGAGACCGTATATGAAATAGAAGTCACAGCTACGAAACCAGCTGTTATAGAAGTCGGGCTAGAGGAGAATGCCACTAGTTTAGATGAGGTTGTCGTGAAAGCGTCTCCATTCAAAAAGACCAAAGAAAGTCCTGTCTCACTAAGAAGCATTGGAGTGACTGAAATTAAACGGAATCCAGGTGGGAACAGAGATATATCCACAGTTGTTCAGACGCTTCCCGGTGTCACATCTTCTCCAGCCTTCAGGAATGATCTGATCATAAGAGGTGGGGCTCCCAATGAAAATAGATTCTATCTTGATGATGTAGAGGTTCCAAATATTAATCACTTCGCTACCCAAGGTGCTTCAGGTGGACCGGTAGGCCTAATCAATGTTGACTTCATTAGAGAAGTAGACTTCTATAGCGGAGCATTCCCAGCTAATCGAGGAAATGCCCTAAGTTCTGTTTTTACCTTCAAGCAAAAAGATGGAAGATCTGATAGAATAGGTGCAACTGCTACACTTGGTGCAAGCGATGTAGGAATATCAGTGGAAGGCCCGATAGGAGAAAATACTACCTTCCTTGCTTCCACTAGGCGGTCCTACCTGCAATTTCTTTTTGCCGCCTTAGAACTCCCTTTTCTACCAATCTACAATGACTTCCAAGCTAAGATCAAGTATAGAAAAGGTAAAAACGAAGTGTACTTCTTAGGACTAGGAGCAATCGACCAATTCGCATTGAACTTGGAAGCTAACGATACGGAGTCACAACAATTTTTACTTAACAACCTACCCGTTTCTCCCCAGTGGAATTATACCAATGGAATAGTGTATAAGCGATATGGGAAGCAAGGATTTACAACCTTTGTAGTCAGCAGAAATATGCTGAACAATGAGTCATTCAAGTACCAAGACAACGATGACAGTTCTGAAGACAACCTGATCTTAGATTACAAGTCACAAGAAATCGAAAACAAAGTTAGGATAGAACAAAACTATACACTTGGGAGCTCAAGGATCAATTTTGGTGTAAATTATGAGTTTGCCAAGTTTAACACGAATACCTTTCAAAAGATCTCAACCTTTGGGTCTGGTTTGATAGAGGTCGCTTATGACTCTGACTTCAATGTACATAAGTATGGCTTGTTCGGCCAATATAGCAGAGACCTATTGAATGATCGACTAACCTTAAGTGCCGGTTTTAGGATTGACTGCAACGACTTTAATGATGAAATGAGCAACCCACTGGATCAATTTTCTCCTCGGATATCTGCTTCTTATGCTTTAAGTCCTAGGATTTCGATCAATGCCAATGCAGGGATCTTCTTTCAACTACCCACCTACACTTCGATGGGTTATCAAGAAAATGACATCTTCGTCAACAAGGAATCAGGAATCAGATACATTCAGAGCAATCACCTAGTGGCAGGCTTGGAATACAATACTGATTTTTCATCTCGTATCACTCTTGAAACCTATTATAAAGAATATTTATTTACACCCTTCCTCGTCAGAGACGGCATTGCCCTAGCAAATCTTGGAGGAGACTTCGGTGTGATTGGAAATGAACGAATTTCTTCGAGTGCAAGTGGCGAATCTTACGGTATCGAATTTTTGTACCAGCAGAGGCTCTTTAAGGGATTGTATGGTATTGGCTCCTACACTTTTGGGTATAGTAGGTTCGATGATAGTCAAGATAATTTAATCCCATCTAGCTGGGATGCTAGAAACATTGTGAACCTAGCGATTGGTAAGCGATTTGCGAAAAATTGGGAAGCTGGTATTAATTGGAGATTTCAAGGAGGGCTACCATTTACACCCTTTGATGATAATTCATCTCTTGTGGCCAACTGGAACACCAATGGCCGTGGTATTAGGAATTATGACTTGCTGAACACAGAAAGATCAAATGCCTTTAATGCCATTGATGTGAGGGTAGACAAGAAATTCTATTTTAAGAGATTCACTCTTGACATATACCTGGACCTACAAAACATTACAGCTAATAAAACCTCTCGCTTTGAACTTCTGCTGGATCGACCACTTAACGAGAAAGGTTTCCCAGAAG
>CAZMYK010000267.1:0-5960 GCA_964570435.1 uncultured Saprospiraceae bacterium
GCTCATCATTGCTTAGCTTGGAGTATTTCGGAATATATTGAATTGTGGCAATACCCCAATGACAATAGATCCCAAATTTGGCATCGATAAGCCACTCAGGTGTCTGATGCTTTCGTAGGGAAGTCCAATCTGATTGGTACCTTGAAGCATCTGTCTGAGCAAACGCTACATTTAACAAAACGAAAAATGCCATTGTAAGCAGTAAGTCTAGTTTCTTCATTTTCAGAAAGTGAATGATCAATAAATGTAGCCAATACTTGCCTTGCTTGATCACCTGAGTGGACCAATGTAGGTTACAATGAGATTAAAACATGTAACAGATGATTTGTATGTTATAAGACCAAGACGAAATCAATTTAGATCTCAAATTGTCATACTAAAAAGCGCTCGCCCGTAATATATGGACAAGCGCTAAGTACTGGAAAAACTACCAGACTACTTACTCACTTAGTCTGACTTAGGTTTTAGTTTTATAGGTGACTAATGCAATGTGAAAATTATGAAATTATAGAAGGGCAATCATCAAAGATCTACTTCTTATCCTTGCTTAGGCTGGTTGTAGGTATCAATCACCACTCGATAAGTGCCATCCTGCTGTAACTTCCATACATCTACGTACTTGAATGGCATATCAAAGAAATTTCCATCAGCACCCATTATACTGGCACTTCCACTTCCAGTTTCATATAACATTTCTGTACTCCCATCAAGGGTTTCCATCTCCAGTCGAATGTCTGCAATGAAGTCCATTGAAGCAGTCCAATATTGTGTGATGGCAAGTCTACCATGAAAGGCCTGGTCTTGATCAGGAAGGTAGTGTGCATTTTCGTCGTACAAGTTCTCAAGTAAGCTGACGTCTTTACTCTTTAACGCCTTTGACCATGTGGTAGACAAGGACTTAATTTCATTCACAAGTTTGATATCTAGTGATGTCTTTACTGTACTTTCTTCTTGTGCCTTGACGAACGTTGCTGCGAGCACAAAAACAAGGATGATTATCTTATTCATTTCTACTTTTCTAGTTCGAGACAAACCTATTGTATTAGATTCTTATGAACATCGAAAACCTAAGAAATCAAGTCCCAATTAATTATTTGAAACCATTTTCTTGCGGTACTCGCCTGGAGTACATAATGCGTACCTTACAAATGCTCGGTAAAATGTACTCTTATTGGTATAACCAGAGTCTAATGCGATTGCAAGAATTTTGGCCCCGTCGTAGCGCGGGTCAAGCAGCAAGGACTTTGCATGTTCTATCCGCTTCTTGTTCAATAGGTCATTGAAATTTTGGTTAAAGACAGTTGACAAAGTCTGAGAGACATGGTGCTTCTTTTCACTAATACCAATGGATAGTTGATTCAGATCCAAGTCTTTATTAAGGAAGTGCTTTTGCTGCTTCATATAGTCTTCGATCTTTACGGTAATCTTGATCATCTGGTCACTGCCTAAGTTCGAAGCAAAATATTTGTCTCTTAGCTCTTCTACCAATTCTGGCCTATATCTAAGGAAGTATCCACACAGGATAACGAGACATCCGCAAGCTAGAAAGTAGTATATGAAATGATCATAGGAGGCTTGGATTGCAGTAAGAACAGTTAGCGCGACAGCTGTAATACAATACAGAGCAATAATTGTAATGACGTAATGGCGCTTTGTCGATTTGACATCTCTACTATTTTTTCTAAGAAATCGGATGATCCACCAAGAATAGAACACTACATGAAATACCTTGACATAGTTTAGGAGGTTTATGATTGATTCGTGTTCATTAGCAACCCTTTGAATTCTCTCACTAGCAGGGATTGAAAGCGTAAAGATGCTATAAGCTAGATAAGCAGCAAAGGGAAGGAAGTGTAAAATAATTTCCTGTTTCTTAATACGCTTTTCACTTACCAAGCTCTTAATATGGAAGAAGAGTAGGGGACCCGCCAGCAAGCAAAGTGAATATAATGACATATAAAAGTAGGGCGCAAGCTCAAGCATTGGCCCTGTGACATATAGGAAGTCGACCTGCTCGAAGGTATAGACTAGGCAAAAAGCTGCTAGAAACCTATATGCAGTTTTTGAGTAGTTGAATAACAAGGCGCCAGAAATCATAAGATTGATGATCACAAAGAGCCATAAAATGTACCTTAAGAATTCCATATGAAGAGAACGATGTTTAAGCCTAAAGTGCAATATCCTAGTGGATAAGTCTCTGCAAGCAATAGTAAGTTAAAAAAGCTTCTGTGTATCTTGACTTATTGGTAGTATCAAAGTACCATCCTGTTAGGATATATGACTACCACCAAGTCTGAATACATCTATCCCATTTTTGATTTTCGATAGGCACTAGGGGTTTCTCCAGTGACTTTCTTAAAAGATCGATTGAATGCAGACTTCGAATTGAACCCGCTTTCATAGGCTAGAGATAGTATTGTCTTGTGCGAATGGACGCTGTCGCCAAATTTATCAATGAAACTTTGTACCCTGTAGCGATTGATGAAATCGAAGAAGTTCATTTTTGCATTGGAATTGATCACTTGCGAAAGCTGATTCGGCGTGATCCTCATGTGGCTAGCGAGTTTGTATAGGGTTAGGTCTGGATCCAGGTGCAAGTCGCCCTGCTGCATTTGCGTGAGCAAGGTTTCATAGTGCTGGTTAGCGGCGGAAAAATCAAGGCCAGTTTTAAGGTACTTGATAGATTGTTCAGGAGTCCTCAAGTCCTTGACCTCTTCGATGTGATCGGCAATGGGACTTGGCGTTTCTGGATCAAATACAATTTTTTGTTGCAAGCCCATGAAACCTAGCGCCACAGCAAAAATCGAAGCGCTGATATTCGTATAAAGTGCACCGTACATAGGTATTTGTATTTGCAGCCATTCGTTGAGTACTAGCGAACTAATGGCACCAATAATCCATATGACCAGCAGCCCTATCATTAAGAAACTTAACCACCCAAGGTCACGGTTTGTAGTATCAGAATAGACTGACTCCACATTCGCTCTGTGTTCCGCGAGTGACTGAAAACTCTTCCAGAGGTAGAATAAAATCATTATAAAGATCAATACAGTAATGAATATTCTAATCGAAGACAATTCGAAAGATGTCCAATGACCAAGCAAGGTCAGAAACAGGAATACAATGGCAGGAATAAAATGTAGGTAAATTTTCGAGCTGAATTTAAATGGGTGCTCCATTAGGGATCTAGTATAGAGCCATAGCAGGGGGCCCAAGCAAAGCATAAAAACATTTGTCAGTTCAAGCAGTAGAGAAAATAACTTGGAGCCTTCTCTTAAGTATAGAATGGGGACAAAAAGATTGCACAGGAAGCAAACTAATATCCCGAGCAAGAGATAGTCATTAGCCTTTTTTCCTCCCTTGATGAAGAGGAAGACCAAAAGTAGAGAGACGAGTATGATACCTGAATAAGTGACTATAATCATTTCGACTTGTATTACTACAAAAGTGATAAAAACCTTTCATAAAGGGTTAAAAAAGAAGTGTCACTTCTCACGGAAAGTGCCACTTTATAAAGAATTCGTGTCTTCTTACCCGCTGAGTCGCAAAGATTCTAATACGACTACATATTTGTTGAGAATTATTACATCACCTCACAAAAAATTAGAAATGATTGTATTAGAAAATTTAGTAAAGACATATGCTGATGAAGTTCAAGTACTGGACCATCTAAATCTTAACATCATGAAAGGCGAATTCGTTAGTATAATGGGTAGCTCGGGCTCTGGAAAATCTACCCTTATGAACATGGTCAGCGCCTTAGATCGTCCTAGCTCTGGGACTATCTACATGGATGAGATCCCAGTCCACTTAGAAGCTGAGCGGAACCTTGTGGACTTTAGAAGGAGTAAAACAGGATTTGTCTTCCAAAACCACAACCTGATCCCACACCTAAGTCTATTAGAAAATACCTTGATCGCAGGTTACTTGTCTAAGACTAAGAAAGGAATCATTAGAGATAGGGCTAGTAGGTACTTTCAAATGCTTGAAATAGACCGTATTAAAGACAGATATCCGTCGCAGGTTTCTGGTGGACAAGCCCAAAGAGCTGCCATCGTTAGGGCCATCATCAATCAGCCATTGCTTCTCTTAGCCGATGAGCCAACTGGGAATCTTAATTCTTCTGCTTCAAACAAGGTGCTCAATTGCTTCTCAGAGCTTAATCGCGCTGGACAAACCATTATGATGGCCACCCACGATGTCGGATCTGCTGTAACAGGGGATCGTGTCATCTACCTGAAGGATGGTCGAGTAGTAGACGAAATAGACTTCTCCGAGGAGAAAACATTGCAGTCCATCCCTGAAAGAATCAAAAAATTAAACAACTGGTTAAGTGAAAAAGCCTGGTAATTAAGCTCCTTCAAAAATTATAGAAATGAAAGAAAGTATCTTCCTGATCATTAAAAGTCAGCTAATCAATAGAAAAAAGCAGAGCATTTTGACCGCTCTAAGTATTACTACATGCACCCTTGTTTTATGTCTCGGCCTTGCTATCGTGCTTGAAATGCAGGGTCCCTATGATCAAATGTTTGAGCAACAACGGGCATCCCATTTGTTACTTCATTTTGATCGACAAACAGATTCTCCTAGTGAAATTATAAGTTGGTTAAGCAACCAAGAGCAGGTTAGTTCACACACGAATTTCACAGCTCATCATACCTTTGGCAAAAAGTGCACTCATAAGGGTAGAGAGATGGATGTCCTCCTCACCCTGACGGAACATAGTGATGATTATCTACAACAAGATCTATTACAGATTGTAGATGGAAGTGATGGCCTGCATCCTGGATCTGGAGAAGTATGGTTACCAGTCCACCTTCGAAAATCACATAATATTGCCCTTGGAGATACCATCGTTCTGCCACTGCAAAAAGGTAATTATGCCCTAGAAGTAGGTGCCTTCGTCATTGATCCTCACTATGTAAGTGGACTAATGAATCCAACACGAGTTTGGGTGGCGCAGAATGAACTGGCCATGTTCCTACCTGTTAATAGCATATCTGGAGGTAGCATTGGAGTAAGATTAAAGGATGCCAGCCAAATAGAGGAAGTTTGGAGCAAGTTTAATCAAGAGAATGCTTACAATGGGAGTCACTTTAAATACCACCTCTTCAAAGGTGTCTTCTTGAGCTTTTTTAATTTAATAGGCATTGTCCTATTGATATTTGCCATATTGGGAATCTGTCTGACTGTCCTCCTACTCATTAATAATTTGCGCAATGTTCTATTAGCTGACTACAAGCAATTGGGCATATACAAGGCTATCGGCTTTTCCTCTCGGCAAATTATCACGGCTTATTGTATCCAGTATGGATCTATTGCCCTGCTAGGCATTGCAATCGCTGTGCTGATGGCTAGTGGCATAAGTGGAATGATTTCAGGCCTTCTTTCACAATCCTTGGGTCAAGTGGATACCCACTTGAGTATCGCTACCGCTGCGCAAATCACCTCTTTAGTCATTGTCCTGATTGTTCTCCTATGTACGATTTGGCAAGTTAGGAAGATAAAAAATGTGGCACCCAACATAGCGATTCGGGAAGAGCAGCCAGTAATTCAGAGCTCTAAATTAAAGGCTACGAGTCTTAGTCATTTAAATCGTTTACCGCTGCCTGCCTTTATTGCTAGTCGTTTACTTCTTTCTGACAAGAGGCGCTTCCTATTTTCTGTCCTAAGCATGATTGGGATCATTTCCTTGCTTTGCTTTTGTATTAATATTTCAAATTCATTTCTACAATTGCAGAACAATCGATCCTATTGGGGATTTGAAGAAGCGGATGTTCTAATCTCACCTGGTAGCAGGTTAATGGCCAAGCAAAACGAGCAGCAGTTCATCAAGCAACTAGAAAGACAAGACGAAGTGGCTTGCGTGACACCTTTTTCTTTCTACAGTATCGACATTACCAGCCCTAGCAAGGAAGTTGAAGAAATATATGGTAAGGTGTATGGTCAAAACATAGATG
>CAZMYK010000268.1:0-5946 GCA_964570435.1 uncultured Saprospiraceae bacterium
GCTTTCCGAAGAAATTGGTCTTCCGTTCAGGACAATGCAGCTGATAGACATCGACATAGTCCGTTTGTAGTCTTTTGAAGGAATTCTCCAAGGCTAGGTGAATTTGCTCCTTCGAAAAGTCGAGTTGAGGTCTAATGAAGCTTAGATTGGGGGAGGGGCCAGTAATCTTTGTGGCAAGGACGACATCTTCCCTTCTTCCGGTCTTTTTAAACCATGTTCCAATAACTTCTTCGGTCTTGCCCTGGACCTCTGGAGTGCACGGGACTGCATATAGTTCAGCGGTGTCCCAAAAGTTGACACCCTGGTCTAGAGCATAGTCCATTTGTTCATGTCCTTCTGCTTCCGAATTCTGATTTCCCCATGTCATCGTCCCAAGACAGATTCTACTAACTTCGAGATCTGTGGTTCCTAACTTGCTGTACTTCATTTGACGCGTTTTGCTCTTAGAAAAGCGGAAATTAAGAAAAATATTAGTCAAGGCGTATTAATTAATCCTCGTCTATTTTTTTGTCTGTCTACTTACGGCGTTGCTTTTCTAAACTTGCATACAGACAAGACCCTGGTTTTACAAAGACAGATACCTCGATTGTACCCCTGCCTATCATTTTATTTTTAGCTTAGCGGGGATTTTAATTTTATAGAATATTAGCTAGTGGAAGCATCTAAGATACTTGGCGACTTGAAGAAAGGGATATACCATCCGGTGTACTTTTTGTCTGGTGAAGAGGCCTACTACATCGATCTTATTTCTAACTACATTGAAGAGCACGCCCTTGATGAGGGGGGAAAGGCCTTTAACCAGGTGATCCTTTATGGTAAGGAGGTGGATTTCAAGGCAGTTGTTGACAATGCTCGTCAATTTCCTATGATGGCTGAGCGGAGGGTGATCATCGTCAAAGAAGCGCAAGAAATGAGGTCACTTAATCAATTGCAGTCCTATGTGGAAAACCCATCTGAGCAGACTGTATTAGTGATCAATTTTAAGCACAAGAAGTTTGATAAGAGGACTAAATTTGCACAAGCTGTCAAGGCCAAGTCTATCCTTCTTGAGACGAAAAAGATCTATGAGAATAAGCTGCCAGGATACATCCAGCAGATTGTCCAAGAAAAGAACCTCAAGATCAGTCCCAAAGCCGTTAGTCTTTTGGCGGAATATATTGGCACTAATCTTTCAAAGATCAACAATGAACTCGGAAAATTGGATCTTCGACTTGAAGATGGGGAAACGATCACCCCGGAACACATTCAAGAATATGTTGGTATCAGCAAAGACTACAATATCTTTGAATTGCAGAATGCTCTTGGAAAACGGGACAAGGCCAAGTCATTCAGAATAGTAGAGTATTTCGCGGCAAATGAAAAGAAAAACCCTCTAATTGTCAGCATCAATTCACTCTACAATTACTTCACCAAGGTATGGCAGACACAGTCACTATCGACCATGGATGATCGATCGTTAGCGACTAAGATTGGTGTTTTTTCTAGTTTTTTCATGAAGGATTATCGTCTTGCCGCAAGGAACTACTCCAAGGACAAGTTAAAAGCCATACTCTTAGATTTGCAGGAATATGATGGCTATAGCAAGGGAGTGGATCGCAGAAATCCAGTCCAAGGGGACCTTCTTAAGGAGTTGGTATTTAAGATATTGAACTAGTACTTGGTGTAACAATTAGTAAGCGACGTGAGGACTTGATGCAAACAAATCGAGGCCTGTTTTTTTAATTTTTCAGGATTTCGCAAGACATTGAAAAGTAGTCAAAAATGAAAAATATCAAATGGGGCCTAATAGGGCTTGGAAAAATTGCCGCAAAGTTTGCCCAAGATCTCGTCGAGACAGAAGGAGCGACCATTCAGGCTGTCGCGTCCAGAAATGGGAGCAAGGCCCAGGCCTTTGCAGAGGAATTCAAAGCTGAATGTGCATATGGTTCATATGAAGAGCTAATCAATGACAAAAGCTTAGATGTAATCTACATCGCTACGCCGCATTCTCATCACTATGCTTTGGTAATGCGTTGTCTAGAGGCTGGACAAAACGTCCTGTGTGAAAAGGCCTTTGCCATAAATAAAAGGCAAGTAGAGCGGATGGTAGCAAAGGCCAAGGAGAAGCAAGTTTTTTTGATGGAAGGGATGTGGTCTAGGTTTAATCCTGCGATCATTGCTGCCAGGCAGGATGTGGAAGAAGGACTGATAGGAAAGCTCCGAGCTGTCAAGGCGGACTTTTGCTTTAACTTTCCGTATGATCCTGAAAGTCGCTTGTGTAATAAGGAGCTTGCTGGAGGTTCCTTGCTAGATATCGGAATCTATCCGATTTTCCTGGCTTACTTTATGCTCGGGAAGCCTGTAAGAATGAATGTGGAAGCGGAATACTACCCCAATGGGACAGACAAGAACTTGATCATGCTCTTTGATTATGCGGATGGAAGTGAGGCGATGCTGAATTGCAGCTTGGAGTATTTTTCACCTTGTGATGGATTCTTCTACGGGGATGAAGGTTGTATAAGATTAAATGGTCGTTGGCATGAGGCAAGCTCCTATACCCGCCTTGTCAAAAGCATGGATGATCCGATCACTAAGGAGTATGGTGAGCGATCGCTGAGTTTTAAGTATCAAATCGATGAGGTAAACCTATGCATTTCTGAGCGAAGGCAGGAGAGTGATAAGTGGACTTGGCAGAACAGCATAGATCTAATGGAAATAATGGATGCAGTTAGGAAGGAGGTTGGTCTAGACTATGGCGAACTAGAAACGATCTAGTATCTTCGAGTGTGAGGAGCAAATGTCCAGAGAATTAAAATCGCTTTTTCAAGCTGGATCACAAAGCAGCCTCGGAATTCGTTAAGCTTGAGAGGATTATAACTTTAAGAACAAGTAATGAAAATAATATTGACCTACTTATCAGTCGCCTTGCTATTTGCTGCCTGCAACAAGCAAACTCAAGAATTATCCAAGGTGGAGAGCTTTATAGAAAAGCTTCAAGGAGAAAGTGAAGGAAGATTCGAAGCCGCTGATTTTACGAAAGATGATATTTCCGAGCTAATGAAGTACAGGAATGAGGAAGCCAAGGTTAGCAATTTTCCAAGAAATCCACTTTCCTCATTCTACCTAGAAGAGGTCTCCATTGGTATGTATGTGCTCTGGCTAATAGAAGGTCTAAGGATGGAAGCAATTCAAGATCCTGGCTTTTACCAGTTTGCTTCGTTGAACCCAAGGGTAGCTAGGGTTTCTGGTGACGAAGAGCTTGATCAAGATGGGATTCGTGCAGACGTAAGCACTGCCTACCTGGTATGGTGGACGAGTAGTCTTTCTGAGGAAGCGAAGTTAAAAACGAATCCTTTGGACGGTTTAGATCTCATGTGGAACTAAGACTTAGCTTGATTTGCTAATCTGATTACCTACGATCGCGAAATTATACGAAGTCGTTGTCCTTGGTTTCTTTGCGGATTTCTCTTAAATCCTCAAGGTCCAACTCGTCGAGGTCTCCATATTCTTCCTCAAATTCTTGGAGAACCTTCTTTCTCTTTGCAATTTCTTTCTGAAGCTCCTCTTTTTCCCATTTTTCACCTAGACCAAAAAAATCGAAGGCCCTGAGGCAGGATATGATCACTGCGATTCCCCATCCGAAAATCGGAAAAAATGCCCACTCCAAGGCTCTGCTTCCGTCTGTGAAATCAATAAATGTAAAGAAGGGGATAAATAGCGCCCAGATCACAAAGCCCATTACGGCTCTTTTCTTCCTCTTGGCCTTTTTCTCTGCCTTGTGAAAAACATTCGACTTATCCATGACTTAAAAATAAGTAAAAAATTATCGGTGAGGGAAATGCATGGGACGAAGTATTCTTTTTTTCTGACTAAGCGTAGAGATGCCTAGGTAAAAAGCTTACAGGGTTCAGATTGTTGGCAAGCTAAGGAAGAAGGCAAATTCGTCTTTTTGTAATGAGCACTACAACATACATCCTATACCAGGCCGTACATATAAATGTGTACTAGCTAGTGTCACAACTAGTATTTGATTTCCAATAGCGTACAATATTCTTGAGGAGCAATTGAGGAATCCATGGACGTAGTCCTTACTTCTCTATAAAGTCATCGGTGTAGTGCCCGTCATTTTTGCCCTTCGAGAACTTTTCTTTGTTGTAGGACTTCGATTTGTTTCTTGGGATCGAAAGACTTTGCCAATCAGAGCCCTTGAAACATTTACCAATAAATACAATCTGTCCCACGTGATAGGCATAGTGTGCCACTTGGCGATTAAAGGCCTCATATACCGTATGCGCTTGGTTTCGAATATATACAATCTGTTCAATGGAAGAAATAGAATCTAGGGCCTCGAAGACACACTTCCACCCTATGTTCCAAAGTTCTAAAAGGTCATCTCGGCTGCTGACAGAATCAACAAATTCATCATCCCTGTTCCGCCATTGCTTTTCCCCATCACTTGTTAGAAAGTCTGAGAACCTGCTCAACATGTTACCATGTAGGTGCTTTACGATGATGCTTATTGAGTTCGCCTCTTCACCGACCTCAGTTGACATTTCAGTGAAGCTTAGTTGTGAGAAGGTCTTTTCTCCCAAGCTCTTATAGAACTCTAGTTGTTTTCTTAGTCCATCTAGGTAGCGCTTATCCATGTCCTAAAAATAGAACATTGCGAGCAAGGCGTCAACATTTTGATCAAGTCTAAAAGAATTCAGAAATTCAAGGCATCATTTCTTTGGACTGGATTCCTTTTGATATATTAATGTTTCAAATCTTATGCTATGAAGAAAAGAACGTCTAGAAGAAAATTCATCAAGAATACGGGACTAAGTGTCGGAGGGGTTATGATCATTCCTAGAGACATCCTTGGTGGAGTCGGTTACACAGCAGCTAATGATAGGTTAAACCTCGCGGCAGTGGGTGCTGGAGGTAAAGGCTTCACTGATATTCGCGATGCTGCTGGTTTCAATAGACTGACCAAGTCCTCTAAGGAAAATGTTGTGGCCTTATGTGATGTTAGTTCTAAGGAGGCAGAAAGGGCCTTTAAGATGTTTCCCAAGGCTGCGCGTTATGAAGACTATAGGGTCATGTTTGAGGAAATGGGTGATAAGATTGATGCAGTGACCATCTCCACACCAGATCATATGCATGCACCTCCAGCAATGATGGCCATGAAGGCAGGAAAGCATGTCTATGTACAAAAACCATTGACCCATGATGTGTATGAAGCCAGAATGTTAACTGAAACAGCCAAGAAGTATGACATAGTTTCACAGATGGGAAATCAGGGTTCCTCAGGTAATGACATTAGGAGAATTTCGGAGTGGATAGGTAGCGGTGTGATTGGAAAGGTCCATGAAGTACATTGTTGGACCAATAGACCTGTATGGGAACAGGGAATGAAGAGGCCAGGTGGTTCTGTTTCTGTTCCTGACTACCTTAACTGGGACCTATGGCTAGGGACAGCTCCCAAGCGACCCTACCATGACGGCTATCAACCATTCAACTGGAGAGGTTGGTGGGATTTTGGAACCGGTGCCTTGGGTGACATGGCATGTCATGTAATGGACCCGGCTGTTAGGGCTCTGCAGTTGAAATACCCTAGTTCTGTTCAGGCCTTTGCGCCTTTCAAAGTTCGAAATTGGTCTAGGATTGGATCCCATGAAAGTCCTCCTGTTGCTAGTATGGTATACTACGAGTTTCCTGCTAGGGGCGACATGCCTGAGGTGAAGTTGACGTGGTACGATGGAGGGATGATGCCTCCTAGGCCTGAAGAACTTGGTGACAATGAGCCTATGGGCAACTGGGATGGTGGAGTTTTGTTTGTAGGTGAAAGTGGTAAATTGATGTGTGATTGCTATGGAGCTAACCCGCGGTTGCTTCCGCGGTCGGCAGATGATGCCTTTAAAGAGCCAGATGAAACATTGGCACGAGTGAAGGAAAGAAATCACCAAAGAAATTGGATTGCTGCTA